>JAICEO010000020.1 GCA_025924135.1 Nitrososphaeraceae archaeon
GGTAAAAATAAATCTATAGTATAGTGAAATGCATAAATCTATATATACATATTCACTGTGTATATTTTCTAACCTATTTATATTAAATAATATTGTTAATAACTATTAGTTGTATTAATTAGGTCATATTTTATCCTATTAAAGGAATTTATTTTTAATTAGCAATACAAAATGAGTATTAAATGTAATTGTGCATATATAGTGGACAACTTATTTAATCAATTATTCTAAAATTAATTGTTTTATAGTTAAAACTTTAATTTTCTTTAAAGTATTTTTTATTGTAAAGGATTATAATAACTTAAAAAACGGAATATTTTCTATAACTTTAATATAGAAAGTAATTCATTGTAATATTATGAGTTTTCCAAATAATTTAGATCCATACAATTTCTTTAGACAATTGTTTGGGAGTAGCAGTAGTAGTGGCGAACGTAAAGGACGTGAAGGAAGAGGAGATTTTTTTGGAGGTAGCGGAAGATGGAACTTTGATGATATGTTTAGAGAATTTGATGAAATGAGAAGAGAAATGAGTAGAACATTTTCTGAACAATTTAAAAATATTGAAAATAAAGTGCCAAAAGGTCTAATTAAAGAATACGAAACACCAGAAGGTGCAAAAGTTAGAGAAGTTGGTCCAATAGTATATGGCTATTCTATGACCATAGGGCCTGACGGAAAGCCAAATATACAAGAATTTGGTAACGTTAAATCTTTTTCTGGGAGAGGATCCTTTGAACAACCATCACTTTCAGCAGAAAGAGAACCGTTAATAGATATCTCATCTACAGATAACGAAGTTAAAATTGTAGCAGAGATGCCTGGAATAAGTAAAGAAAAAATAAAAATAGATGCATATGATAAATATGTAGAAATAAAGAGTGAGGATCCTGAAAGAAAATATCACAAAAAAATAGAAGTGCCAGAAGATATTGATATAAATAGTGCAAGATCAAATTATAACAATGGAGTTCTTGAAATAAACTTCAAAAAGAAAGAACAGCAAAAACCAAAAGGCAGACAAATTAATGTTGAATAAGTAGGAATATTATACTAATTTGTTTAAATGCATATATTATATGAATACTACTTAACAATATGTCTACTCAAACAGAACAACAAAAACAAACATCTAATGTACTACAACCTGGTACTAGTGCACCAAACTTTACTTTACGTACTACTCCAGATCAATCTGTATCTTTGGATCAATTTAGGGGAAATCCAGTAATTATTTTATTTTATCCAGCCGACTTTTCTCCTGTATGTGGAGATGAAGTCTCTTTATATAATGAAATTCTGCCTGAATTCCAACGCTTCAATGCAGAAGTCATTGGAATATCTGTTGATGGTGTTTGGTGTCATCTTGCTTTTTCAAAGCACAAAAAATTACGCTTTCCGTTGCTTTCAGATTTTGAACCTAAAGGAAATATAGCACAAAAATATGGTGTTTATCGCAAAAATGATGGAGTCACAGAAAGAGCTTTATTCTTAGTTGACAAAGATGGTATAATTAGATATAGCTATGTTTCACCAATTGGGGTCAATCCCGGCGCTGATGGCATATTGAAGGCTTTAGAATCACTCCCTCAATCTACAGAACAAAAAGGAAGTACACCAACATAATGATGGAATCAGAACTGACTTTACCTATAAACAGTAATCGAGATCATTTACTGGGACCACAAAAGGCACCTGTAACTTTACTTGAATATGGAGATTATGAATGTCCCTATTGTAAACAAGCTAATCTAATAGTAGCTAATACGGTTCAACAATTTGGAAATAAGATGCGCTTTGCATTCCGCAATTTTCCATTGAGTCAAATACATCCTCATGCGCAACATGCTGCTGAGGCTGCTGAATGTGCAGGTGCTCAGAATAAGTTTTGGGAAATGCACGATATATTATATGAAAATCAACAAGCCCTAGAAGATGAGAATTTATTAGAATATGCCAAGGTATTAGAATTAGATATGTCTAGATTTCAAGATGATTTCTATAACCATACTTTTGCATTGCGGGTACGTCAAGATTTTCTTAGTGGGATAAGAAGTGGTGTAAATGGTACTCCAACATTTTATATTAATGGAATGCGTTACAATGATTCATGGGATCAAGAAACTCTGACTAAAACACTTAGAGATATTATTAATAAAAACGTATAATTATATTAATTATTAATACTGATTAGTCATAGCTGCCATTAATATGATATCACTTATTCAAACTGCTCATGATATACAAATTTCTCTATTAAACACATCTTTGATTTGAAAGAGAAACAGTAAGAAATATTACAGTATAATAATACATGCTATATTTTTTAATGTTCATGTTGTTAAATTAATACTAAGATTTACTTATGTAAATCTTATAAAAAGAGGTATAATATTTATATATTTGATTGTCTATTATTATAATAAATACAAAAAAAATATGCAATCCGTAATTCAGTGTGAAATATGTGATCCTAGTGAGTCCAGAATGATTACTGATGTTGAATCGGGAGAAATAATCTGTAATAGATGCGGTATAGTTGTAGTTAAAAATTTAGAAGATACTACCAAGATATGGCATAAAGTTGAAGATGCTGATAGTAAAATTGATACACGGAATGGTAATCCTTCTTCTTTAACACTTTACGATCAAGGCCTTACTACAAGAATAGGCAATACAAACAGAGATGCAAGTGGAAATGTCATCAATTCTATGATGGTGACACGTCTAAATAAAATGAGATTTCAAGATAAGAGATCTCAAATTAACACTTCTGCTCGAAATTTAGGTAGGGCCTTTAGACAATTAGACTCATTAAAAGATAAAATGAGTCTACCAACTGCTGTTATAGAAAAAACAGCCTACATTTATAGAAAAGTACAGGAAGCAGGATTAGTAAGAGGTAGAAAAGTAAATACAGTATTAGGCGCTTCACTTTATATTGCTTGTAGAGAATTTGAAATACCAAGGACATTAAGAGAAATTTCTTCAATTAACAATGAAAAATATCGAGAAACTTCCAGAGTGTACCGTCAAATAGTCTTACATTTTGGTAAACAAATCCCACAAATAGACGTGTTTCGATACGTAGAAAAGGTAGGAAAAAAAGCAAGGCTGGAAGAAAAAAATATACGTGAAGCATTAAGACTGATGAAAAAAGTTCAAGATGCAGGATTGAGTGCAGGAAAAGAACCTATGGGAATAGTTGGAGCAGTTATATATCTATCACTTCCTAAAAGTGAGGAGAATATCAAAAAAAGAACTATTACACAAGCAGTAATTGCAGATGCAGCTGGAGTATCTGAGGTTACAATTAGAAATGTGTACAAAGAAATTGAAAAGAAGCTTTCGCTAGGATAAATAAATAAATAAATTACCAAATTTTTTTAATTTTGTTTAATTCCTGATTATAGTTTTATTATCTAAAAAAGGCAACATATAAAAAGTTCAAGTGTTTAATTCTATAACACTTATTATAATCTTTTATAACCATTAGTTTAGATCTACATTAGTTACTTGATGCTGTATGTTATTCTAAGGTTATATGTACCGGAATAAAATTGAAGATTCATTATCTAAAACATTGTGGAGGTTAAAAAAAAAAGACAATCTCAATAATGGAACTATGGGACACTTAAAATAATAGTAATGGAGTAAAAGGACTAAATTTATTTAGGTAAATGAATATTTAATAGAAACATTATACACCTTTTAAAAAAGTTTCATATTTATGAAGAATCTCTTCTTGTATCTTGGATTGTATGGATCCCGGACGAAGTTTCCTTATTTTCTTAATGGCATCTTGAGCAGATATATTATCCTGTTTTAAAAGGTATGCTGCTAAAATTGTTCCTGTTCTGCCTTTGCCAGCTGCACAATGAACAACTAATGGTTTCTTTTCTTTACTAATTTTCGTATTTATATAATCCACAGTATTATCTAATACTTCAAGGGTGGGAACTCCATAATCCTTTACATATACAAAATTGTAATCATTGATAAGAGTTTCTTTTTCGTTATCAACTAGCCATTTTTCAGGTAAGGGAAATTCCCTTACAGTCACAATAGACTTAATATTATTTTTGATGAGCCATTTGTATTGTGCTGATGTCATAGGAGTTCCACTACCAGCAAGTTTATTGTCAATTACCCAAGAAAAATTAGTAGGTTTATTACTGACCTTACCATGGGCCCATCTAAATATATTTCCTATCAGTGTCATCACTTAACATGGAAAGATAAATATTTATATTTTAAGCGTAGTCTTGTGATAAGCTTTTTTATACAATTTTTGGAATGTTTATTGAAATATTAGTTGCTATAGGTATTATATCATAATATTTAAGATATGTTTATGAATTCTAAAACTTGCTGGAAGAATTCCTATTGGTTCACCATCACTTGTTACTGTAACTTCTCTATCTAAGGAGACCATTGTTATATTTTTCGCCTGTTCATATATTAGATTTGTCTTGTCCGAATGGTTTTCCCTTTTAATATCAATTAAACTCGTTAAAAATTTCAAACTACCTGAGTCGTTCACTATAACTAAATCTAGAAAACCATCTGCAATTTTTGCGTTGTATGCAGGCTGAAATCCTCCTGCTATGTAACTTCCATTGGCAACTATAGCCATTGTCATATTAGTCTTGATCTTTTTTCTTCCATTATCTAAAACTATTTCACATTGATTACTCTGATACGAAGGAAGTGTGGAAATTATCAAGTGCAGTTGATACGATTCTACTATTTATTTTTTCTCTAATGATTTTTGCTCTATCAATTATTTCTGCACCTATTCCAATCTCTGCTGCATTTAAGCAAATCCTGATTTGCAACTTCTTTCTAGAATTTTGAGACACAACAGAAATTATATCTATTTTTTTCGGTTTTAACGTCTTTAAATTATTACAAACTTCGATTGGATCAGTTGGAATGTTTAGAGATTTTGCTAAAATATTTCTTGTTCCTCCAGGAATTATGTAGAATACTACTTTAGAAGATATTAAAATTAAATCATGAAGTTTCTCTGAAGTAGTAATATATTTAGGCGCTGGTTCAAAAAAACCATTAGCGACTTCATTAAGAGTCCCATCTCCTCCAATGGCGATAATTTTGGTATAATTCTTTTTAATATATTTTCTTGTAAACCGAGTAGCATCACCAGCTTTCTTCGTAATTTTGATTGTAATATTCTTACCTAGCTGATTTCGTAATGCATTACAAAATCCGTCTATATCATTTTCGTATTTTCCACTTGAGGCTTTAGGATTTATTATTATCAAAGTATCTGGTTCTGTTTTTAACAATCGGTTCAATAGGATATTAAGTCCAAACCTCAATATTTAATATTCTCATAAAATTTTTTTAAAACAAATATAGATAATTATTATATATTTGCGATATTTAATATCCGTATCATTGAATCCACATTCAATTATACCATCAGAACCCTTTCTTACTTAAAAATAGAAAAATTTTAATTGAAAAATTTAAAATTCTTTGATAAAAACGAGTTTTTACTATTTGTGTTTAGTATGAGAATACAATCCTCCTGTCTCTCTTTTTTTTATAAAAAATTGTTATGGAATGTATAAAAGAACAATTTTATTAAGTGGAAACACATTTCTTTATTATATGAATTTGGACATCTTAGAAAAACTTGCTAAAAATTGGAAAAAGTCTAAAGATTCTAAAATTGAAAAAAAAATAATTACTTTAATTTGTAATAATAATAATGATAACAAAAATCGTTTTTCATTTCCAATAGCGGAGAATTGTCTAATTAGTAATGGAAGAGTAGGGTTTACGTATAAAAACAACAAAACCTATCCTAATCTCTTTGAGTTCCTAGCTTATATTACCAGTAGGGAGATACCAATTGAAATCAAAAATTGTCATTTTGGACCAGGCGAAATTGTTGTCCTTCGAGATAATAAAGAAGATGCAATGGGTGATTTAATTATATCAACGAATGAAATTGTTAATGAAATAAAAACAAAATTCACTAACTAATTTTAGGTTGATACAAATTTCCTATTAATTAAGTGAATCTTGGTTTACAAATATATTTTAAATTTGTAATTATTTGAAATAAAATATTATTTATCTGACTATTATATGGTCAACTAAAAAAACTAAAATTTATATAAAAATAGAAACCTTTTTTGCTATAACGATTATATAATATGTTCAACAATACAACATAATGAAAAATTACTCTGTTTTATTACTAGTAAGTATGTTAATAATCATACATTTCTATTCCTTCAATACTGCCCTATCAGAAAACGATAAATATTTTACTCCTTTGACAGGAATGGAGGAAGTTCCTCCTGTTAATACAAACAGTACAGGCATAGCATTGTTTGATTTACTCAACAATCATATTAATTTTAAAGTAAATGTTACAATGTTGGAGAATATAAAATCTGCTCATATCCATCTAGGTGAATTCGGACAAAACGGAGAAATTCTAGTTTCAATATTGAATTCCTCATCGCCAATTAACATTCACAATGGAACTTTAGTAAAGGGTCAACTTACTGCTACAGATTTAGTAGGGTCACTTAAAGGAAAAACTATTAATGATCTAGTAAAGTTGTTTAATAACACAAAGACCTATCTTAATATACACACTAAGCAATATCCCAATGGAGAAATAAGAGGACAAATTACAACAGTTAATGCAACCAATTGGTGGAAGTAGTTTAGAGCCACTATTCTATAATTTTACTTTTTTTTGATGGAAATTAGTACATTAAATCTGCGTTTTTACAATTGTGAATAAGGTGCTAAATTTCTCGAATTACTATCATAATAAGTTGTAAAAAAGCTGTGTTTTTGCTCGAATGTAACCTTAGCAATTTAATAAATGAAGATATAATACTTCAATTATCTTTTCAAATAATTTAATGTTGAAATGATTAAAAGATTTATTTGTGAAGATGAAAATAATATTTATGTAGTTATATGTGATGAGGAAATACAAATACAACAAAAAAAATACTGACAAAAAAAAAATCATGATAATAGAAGATGAAATTGATATCCTTCTTCTTTACAAGGACTATTTAAATAATAAAGGCTTTTCGGTAGAAGCCACGGCTACTACTGCTAATGAAGCCTTAAATGATTATGAAAACTTTTTTCCTAATATGATAATATTGGACTATAATCTTCCGGGAAAACTCAGCGGATTAGAAGCAGCTAAGCAAATACTTACAAAATATCCTAATGCTCCGATCATAATAGTAACAGCATTTGAGACTGTTAAAAATGAAATATCAAATGATGAGTTCTTTACCAACAAGAATGTAATCCTTTTACTTAAACCTATTAAATTACAGGTCCTCGAATTTACTATTAAACGACTTCTAAGCAAATAGCCACTTCATTGTCTTTTACTCTTCCATGCTATTGGAAAAAAATTAGACTAGCTGTTTATGGATATATTAATATAAAATATAAAATTCTCTACCTGAATTTGTATTGTATCGTTTTACTAGAATGCTTTAAAAATTGAAATTAATGATTTGTTATTATTTAATCTAGTATAAATGGATATTTTATCTTACTTTTAACATTATACTTAAAATAATGAGCTCAAATAGATATTCAGTTAATCCTTTAATAAGGTCTTACTATTAGTATTCCTTCCTATAGCAGAATATACATCCACATAAATTTCAGCTACGCAGGTGATTGCCTTTGGTTTTCTGATCAATTTAAAATTATAAAAACTTATAATTATTAGGAATTATTGTGATTACTTATTCCTTTTGAAAGTCGTGTCTCACTTAATATACAAATTGATAAAAATTTTATTGAATATGGAGGATTATGGATAAAAATAAAGCAGATAATGATCTTGCGTGCAGCCAAAATTTAGAAATATATATAGATTTCAAAAACGATCTCATGCTTATCGCTCACATGGTCAATGATTTGGTAATTTATTCTATACAGAATGAAGAAGTACTATGTAGTAATGTAAAAAATATTTCATTTTTTAATGATTTAATCCAAAATGGTAATTGGAAAAGGTTTACAAATTTCTAAAACAATCGGATTTATACTTTTCTAAATTGCTTCTATAACTTGAGGATATATTTGAGAAATTTATTATACAACTTTAATTGTTTCATGAAAATTAAATCCTATTAATATATCAAATCCGATCTATTACTATGGAGTAAATTCTTTAAAAATAGTAGTTTCGGTCATCTTTTTATTAATGATAATATATTACAAGCTATTACATAACTATTTTTGCTTTTACAGAAGACTCAGTTAGTTCTATGGTATTATCTAAACCAATGATATTGAAAATTGATTTTATATATCCATGGAAAAAAACGGATCCCTTTTTTCCTAACCTATGCCTAATCACAATAATCTTCCATCCATCTTGGTTTATTTCATCGTATGTACCAAGTAATCCATATCGACAAATAATTTTTTCTAAATATTCGAAAATATTTTGTTGGGCTAACTCTTTTTTCCAAAATAAAATTGTGTCTTTCGGAATTGTCTCACCTAGTTCTAGAGCAATCTTAAAAATTTCTTGATCTTCCATAACTTCTAAAAATTTTGTTAATATTTCTCTATTTAGTATTACTAAGTCAATTTTGGATAAAAAACGATTGAAATCTGAGTAATGTTTTAAAATAATATTAACTAGTGCATTTACGGAAATCCCCATACGTTCTGCTTCTTCATCCAAGATATTAGATACGTATTGTTCCACTCGAAACGAACGAGTTGAGTTTGGCATTATAAATTGTAACCATTTGTCTTATAATTGTGTTATGTTGTGTGCGTGTGTGTTTCTTTGTAGGAAAAAAATTAAACCCCAGAATTTGTAAACATACTACTTATAAGACTTGTTTTATGTTCAAGGAATATGAGTACAACGCCAAAGATTATACAAACTGATATTAACCAAAAACGTGAAAATGATTGTCCTAATTGTAATAATGAGAATATTATCTTCGATTCATCAAATGGAGAAATGATTTGTACCTCATGTGGAATGATAGTAGAAGACCGATTAGATTCCTCAGGTATTGAGTCTGAACCTATGAAAAATATTGAAAATAACTTAAGTGTAGGAATGCCCCTTTCGTTAGCCCATTATGACAAAGGGCTTTCAACAACTATTTCCTCATCTAATGTAGATGCATTCGGAAGTCAGTTATCTACTAGTCAATTGGCAAAGGTCAGAACTATTCGTCATTGGAATAAAATATCTAGTAATAATCGTAGTTATCACAGAAATCTAAAAAACGCATTTGGCGTATTATTACGGATCAAAGATAAACTTTCATTAAGCGACACACTCATAGAAAAGTCCGCCTATTATTATAGGAAAGTGGTAGAGAAAAGAATTACAAAAGGTCGCTCAATTAAAGAATTCGTAGTTGCTTGTGTTTATGTTGCCTGTAGGGAAATGAATATTCCTAGAACTTTGGATGAAATTGCCGATATTGCTAATGCAGATAAAGTTTTTGCAGGTAAATGTTACAGATTACTCTTACGAAATTTGAAAATTAGACTTCAACCGATCGATTCTACTACCTATCTCAGTAAAATTGCAAATAAGGGAGGAATTAGTAAAAAAACACTACATCGAGCTATAGAAATGATGTCTGACATAAAAGAGCATCCATTTTCTTCTGGAAAGGATCCAACTGCTTTATCAATTGCTGTTCTCTATGCTGCATGTCTAGAACAGGGAGAAAACATCAGTCAATCACAGGTTGCCATTGCTGGGGAAATGAGCGTAGTGACTTTAAGAAAAAGATTTTTAGACGTGAAAATGATTTTTCCTCACATCCCTAATAATACTATTGAATTGAGAAAACGAAAAAATTAACATAACTCTTCTCTTTATTCCTTTTTAAATCATCTAGTTTAATTGAAAATTAAATATTTTTCACTAACAGTGAATTACGTGGTACTAATTCTTATAAATTGTTACAAACGATAGTAATTTTACACGCATTAGATTATCTGAGAAAAATATTCCACTGATAAATTTGTCTAGGGAGTGCTTAAAAACCACGAAGATATACAAAAATAGTTTCATTAAAAAATATAAGAATCTTGGCTATATTTCTCTATGTACAACATAATTACTTGCTCATGCTATTTACTAATCATCACACATGCAATCTTAACAGATTTTCAGTCGATAGTTTGAGATAATGTAAAATGTTCAAAAAATGATTCATTTTTTAATATTAATTTATTGTTTAGAGATAACTAAGCAAACAAACAACAAGTTTAATAATTATTTATCGATTTCTTGTTCTAATGTTCATTTAAGATCAATGATATGTTTTAACCTATCTTCTTTAATAATAGTCCATAAGTCGACGAATTAATTCTTATTTGACTATTTACCATCGTCAATATACTTATTCATAATATCATATAAAAAAGACAACATCTTTCCCAAAAGCTGATAAAATATCATATGTGGTATTGTCTAAATCTGTTTGTTCGCTCAAAGGTAGGAAATACTATAAAATAAATAATTAGGATAGAGAGATATAAAAAAGTGAGTTGCAATAATCCTTTATTATTTGTCTACTTATGTTTATGTTGTTAGATCTCAATAGCAAAAGTAAGAAAGCAATAAAATATTTTGTTAATTCTATCTCGTAGAATATTAGTAAAAGCCCTAAATAGTATTTAAATATGCCCTAGATATTATTTTTGCCAATTTAATAGGTTCGGGAATAGAACCCTGAAGTAAAAAAGAATTTATAAGTTTTATTGCATCCTCTAATTTTATACCCCATGTCCTTATTAAAAGAAATTTGTTAGTCTTGAGGAATATGGTATCTCTTTTTCCAAGTTTTTCTATCAGTTTTAATCTAGTCTCGTAACTGTCAGGAAAAATTTTTTTAATAATATTATCGATTCCTTGAGAAGTCCTAAACGTAATTATAATAACAGGAATCCCTGTACTATTGTATATTGATTCTCCATCAACGATATTAAACATGCTTATAATCATGCCGTCCAATAAAATAAATCCGATGTCATTTCTTTCTAAATTATTATACATTTCTATTATATTTTGAGTCGCATCATTGCCTCCGATTTTGGCTTTCCCAAAGATTATCCCATCGATAACTAAATCCTTTCTCATGACAACCCCTGTTAAAATAGAATTTGATTTTTGTTTTTTAAAGCTCTCAGCAATAGCTAAAACTCTAATACCTTTTTTATTAATATTCAAATGAGTATTATACTATATAAAATTATTTTAAGGTATTTGGTATTAACTAGTTTGTTCCCAAAGGTATAGCTAGAGTGAAGATCAATAATTGTGTTAATATTAGAAAAAACAATCGTTTTTACCATTTTCCTCAAATTTGATTTAATTCTCAACTTCTAATTTCCTTTTATTTGTGAGGTAAGTATCTATTATTAATCAAGAGCACACCGATTAAGTGAATTAATAGGATTTTCATTCAATCCTGAATTAATCTTGTTTATAATTATCAATAGAATAATAAGGTGGACTGGTAAAACTCTAGAATTATAAAAATTAATAGTAAACTTGTTCATTATTAACTTTCTTTTATCATATTTAATTCTCAAAGTTTTAATAAGGATAAATCATAAGATGTTTCATGGAAGGAATACAAAAATTAAAATGCAGTTCATGCGGAACAACATTTATGTCTGAAACAGGTATGGCAAAGTGTCCATCTTGCTTAGAAAAAGAGAGTCAAGAAGGAGGACATAGTGGAGGTTGTGGCTGTGGCCATCAACACTAATTTTTATTGTTAAGTAATCAATTTAGAACTCAAATTTTTATTTTATCGTATAATACTTACAACATATCAAATTTGTTTTCTCTCTTAGTCATAAACGAGTGTTCAATCGTTAAGATTATAATGCTGCCCGTAACGTAATTAATGTCTTTTTCTTTTTGCTTATTGACGATATTAATAGAATTATTTCTTTTTAGAAAAATGATAGAATATTAATTATCTATAACAAGTCATAACAGTCTGTTATAGCCTGTTATAATTAATCTTAACACAGAAAATTTTTTCTTTTCTCCATTCTCTTTTCAACCAAGAACAACAATTCTACTGTTTATCCAAAATTAGATTATCCCAAAAAGTATTTTAGAATTCACAAATATTGTAGATTTAAACTAAATCTATTGCGATAAAAATATTGAAGAAATAATTATGCAGGATAAAAAAGGGATAAAATTAAGACACATACTTTATACAAAAATCTGATTGAGTAGTCATAAATTGATTAATTCAAAGATAATGGTATATTATTGTGTAGTCTAATCTAATTTAATTTTTTATAGTATAAAATTTGCATTTTTATTTCAATTAGGATCGGGATCTAGTAAATTGCTTTTCTCTCTAATCATTTTAATTTTTTCTAGATAACCTCCCTTCTTATTTGCTTCCATTAATTTTTCCATTTCTCTAGTCTTCATTACTAATCCGTAATATTCTTTTACATGTTCTATAGTGGTCTTGTAATGTCGAACATTTGAGGAGGCAGTAGCATCAGAAATCAGAATAACATCATATCCCCGATTAAAAGCATCTCTAAGGGAGGTTTCCACGCAAATAGAAGTATCTATCCCACAAAAGATTAGAGTATTTACCTTTAAACTGTTTAACCATACTTCTGTTTCGGTGTCTTGAAAAGCAGAATCTCTTCTTTTAATAACAATATGATCTTTATTAGTGGGTTTTATAGCATCAACTATTTTTGCATCCCACGTTCCTCTTACACATATAGGTCGCTTTTTAATTCTCTCTTCTCTTGCTTTGGGGAGAATTCTGTGACTTCTAGTAAGAAGGTCAATTCCTGATGACTCTCTAACCGCTTGTGTGTAAAAAACAGGAACATTATGTTTTCTACATATAGATATTAATTCTTTTAATTTAGGGATAATGTCCTGATAGTTCGAGATTTTCATGCCTAGATGGTGGTATGAACCGCCATTGCTCATAAATCCATTTTGTACATCTATTACTAATACAGCAGGATTAAACGTGGTACTATAGCTTTTCATATATCTTATTCTGTCTAGGAATAAGATATATGAAATATTTAATTCTACTAAGAAAGTATTTTCATTATCTTATCTTTTTATTTCGCATGTAATTTGATTCAAGTTGGTCAGTCTATCCAAGTATAACTGAACCCAAGGAGATGAATTCCAAGAGATTCTATTATCAAAGAGATACCCATATCTCTCTGAGCTTCCTAGTTTTTCTCTTTTTGAGATATTTTCTATATACTCTTTTGTAATCATTTTTTTATTAAATCCATTTTTTTCAGCAATCTTTGATAAGATACCATGTATTCCTGCGCCATGCTGTGCAGCCTGTTTCTCTCTATAGGCTATATGTTTTGGTATTCCTACCTGAATAGCTAGCTCCCTATGAACTCGCTTTCCAAACATATCATCTTTACCAGCTAAATTGAGACGAAGATCAATACTGGTAGCCGTTTTAACTACATCTGAATCTAAAAATGGTTCTCTCATCTCTATACTATTCGACATGGATAATTTATCTTCCCTTTCAAGAGTTTCTTTATATAGTAAAAGCAGATCTTGTATCATGTACTCTTTCAGTTTTTTAGCGCCATATTTGGCATAAATGTGAGCATACCATGGATAGCCTGCAAATAATTCATCTGCGCCTTGGCCTGTAAAAACTACACGAAGGCCGTCCTTAGCTGCTAATTTCAATGCGCCATAAATAGGGATAGAAACTTCTGCCTGTGTACTATTGTTGGTCTCAATTATGTTTAGGATGTTTGGCAACATGGTTTCGATATCTTTTATATTCAATTCATTGATTTTTAGATCCAGATCCAACTGGTCTGCAATAACTTTTGAAAATTTTATATCATCTGAACCCGCAATGCCACTAGTGTAACAAGTAACATGAGGAACAAGTTCTTTAGCAATCTTAGCGACTAACACACTATCTATTCCACCAGAAAATATTATTCCAATTCTAGAAAGATCTTGTGACCTCTTTTTTATTGAATTGTATAAAGCTTTCTTATAAGTAGAAATTGCATCCTTAAGCTTAGTAAGAGGAGGGTTATTAGAATAGTTTACCGATGGTTCTGCTATTTTAATAGGCGAAGAAATATTATCCGAAAGAATTACACAGTGCCCAGGCAACAATGAAAACGTAGGCTCTCTAATACCTATTTGCCAAAGACCTTTTCGCTCGGAAGCAAAACCTAGAATATTATTATTCTGACCATAATATAATGGCCTTATACCCAATCTATCTCTAACTAAATAAATTTTATCTTCGTTTTGATCTTTTATAGCAATAGCATATATTCCATCGATATCAGCTACAGTTTTCTTTATTGCATCTAAAAGATTAGAAAATCCATTTTCCTTATAATAGTGTTCCAGTAAATGTATAACGATTTCACTATCAGTATTTGATACAAAAGTGTGATCACTTTTTAGTCTTTTTTTAAGCTCTTTATAATTGTAAATTTCTCCATTGTGTTCCATGACTAATTTCCCATCGCAACTCTGAAATGGTTGAATGTGGTTTTTATCTCCAACTATAGCAAGGCGAATGTGTCCTAAAGTTAGTTTGGTATTAGAATTATCACAGTTTATTTTTTCTGGAGATTCATACTGATAAAGTTTTTTATCTATAAATAATCCTGTTCCATCTGGACCCCTTTTGTTCATAGTTATCATCATGGTTTTAGTAAGAGTTAAAATATCAGTAGAATCTTTACTGATTAGTCCGCCTATTCCACACATAATATCATATTGTTCTCATTATTAATAAACCTTTATTAGCAAAAATTATATGTAACTTATAATAGGACATAAAAGCATAATAATTATCACCTATATTTTGACTATAATAAAAAGTTATAATTCAAACATATATGTTGTATTTCTATAATATAAAAAGCGAATTTATATAATTAATTTTATTAAAAATTACAAAAATCTGAAATTTCTACCTTTTTCATGGAATTTTAAATACCTCTGATGCTAACGAAATGATTTATTTAGAGTTAAAAATAGAGATTCTAGATATGATATAGGGTCATGTTTATTTATACTAAGTTAGTAGAAAGACTATCATACTTGCTATGAGCAGCATATAGGTAATAAGATCTGCAATCACTAAAGAAGGTACTTTTTCCTGCAAGGGAAAATCTCTAAAATTTAAATTTTCACAAATGAGGTTAAGGGCCTTCACTTTCAAGGAATTTATCATTTCCTTCCTTCTCTTGGTTTAGTAAGATTCTTTTTCACTTTTTATAGTTATTTGGTCCCCAATCGCTGCTATGTTTATTTGATTCCCTCCTATCCTATCACTTCCTTTATCTTCTTCCATTGCCCACATCTCCTCTCATTATTGACCTTATTCTCTCAGGTTCAGATTCTTATGTTATCCTCATTAGCTATTCAGTCAAATATATCATATCCACATAACATTTGACGTGAAAATAGAGGATGCCACGAGAGAGGAAAAGGCAATTATCAAGTAAGCCACCTTTTTAATAATCTATTAAGTACATAGAAAATATTGTAAATATCATAATAAATTCTTTTATAATAATTATGTGAATCTAATCCCTCAGACCAAATAAGATTTCATACTAATAATTATTTAAAGTGATTTTCTAAAAAAAATATTTAGAATTTTCGAGTTATCTATTCTAAAAAGTATAAAAAGAAATGTCTATTTTCTCTATATACATTTAAACAAATCATCTGCTGAACTCATACAATGAAAGTAAATGTTAATCAGAGCAGAATAATGATCTGTGTGCCTGAATTGTTATGAACTATATAATAGTCTAATTTTCCTATTCTGTAGTTTTTCTCTAGATATTTGTTCCATTTAGATAAGAGATTACAATATACTTGTTTAGCTTGATGCCCGAATGTTATCAATGAAATGTAAAATGAAAAAAAACATTTCATGCTAAGGTTCAAAGGATTATGAGCAGTGAAAATCTCGATTTTTTTAAATATACTAGATATATTGAGAGTTAGAAAATTTTAGTAGAATGTAATATTATATATAATCATATTGTAAATATATTGTGAAGCAAAATTTGTATTGTGTCTGAGTACAAATTTTATATGGTTTTTTTATTGATACTTCTAATTGGGTTAATTTTGTTATCTCAGGTGTTTTCCAAAAATGCAATTGTAATATATGGAGAAAAGATGGAAAAAAAAAAATACAATAATGACAATTTTAAAGTGTATAATGATTATTTAATTCGAGATCCATCCGAATATGGAATAAAAGATATCTACAACAATCCCACTCAGTTTGATAACCAAGGAAATGGAGAGGACCGAGCTTTAAAATCCATTCAAATAGATGAGAAGTGAAATATGGATATCATTCGCTTTTAAAACATAATTAATTAATTCACTTAAACAATAATCTGCTTGAGTCTTTTCATCTGAATTCTGATAGAACACTTAATCATGAACGGAATCGCATCATTTATGGAAGAGGGGAAAAGCAGTATATATTGAAGGAGCCTACTCAACATGTAAATGGGTTATTATGTTATAAATTGTGAACAATAGTATTTATTTGATTTACGAGTCATCAATCTCATACACACTCATCTTTAACTTAACAGGAAAAAAATATCCTCCTAATTTAGATTCTCACAAGGAAGCCCTCTTACCTTTTTACAAAATTATCCCAAAAAAAAGTTTTCGTTATGGGAAACTTCAATATATCTCCATAAAGTTATTCCTGTTCTGATAACATTAGTTTACTACGCCATATGAAGTACAATAAGGGTTTATTGTTTGTTTTAATTATAACAAGAATCAAATAATATTAGAGTTGAATTTAAATAAGTAATATCCTTTTCTAACTTATAATGAGTGAGAAAGAGTGTGTTTTATGTGGAAAAGTCATTATAGAATCCAAAGGAGTAAGTTTATGCAAGGAATGCATAAGTTGTGCAGATTGTTGTATTGGACTAGAAAAACTGTAATTCTAGTTTAAAGATGACTATCATTCTAACATTTTCAATATATCTGTTGTAGTTATTATTCCTGTTACATTTCCTTTTTCAGTAACTAGTATACATTTTGCGAATCTGATTAGCGGCACTAGAGCTTTTGCAGGAGTAAGTGAGTCAACAACTGGAGGAGAAGGCTCCATAATATTATCAATTGTCATATTTTTGATATTTTTTTCATCATTCTCTACCATTTTCTTTGCTAAATTATCTTCTGATACGATCCCAACAATTTTTTGACCCTCAAACACTGGGACTTGACTCACAAAATTAAGCCTCATTTTCTCAAGTACGCTAGAAAGTATATCATCTTTTTGGGCAAATATTATTTTTTTACTACAAATATCTCCTGCTTTTTTTGCTGATTTACCTTCTAACGTGCTTAATACCTCAAAAATTTTTTTTGCAGTATCATAACTAGGCTTACATCTCCCAGTCTCGATTTGATTAATCATTGATGTACTGATTCCTGTTAAGGATGCAAGTTTCCTTTGGGTAATTCCTAACTTTTGCCTTGTTTGTTTAATGTATTCTAAACTGGGAAGCATTAATAAGATTATATAAGATGAGATTTATAATCTATAAATTCTAAATAATAATAAACAAAATAGAATTATTATTTGTAAAACCATAAAATTTTGCCGTAACTTTATAATTGTTATTTTACGACTTATAATAACAATAAAATAGTCTTTATGAGAAAAAAGATTTCTATTAATGTCTTTTTCTAATGATAAGGAAGGTAAATGGGATTCTGTTAAACGTTATAAATTAAATAAAATGATTAACAAACTCGGCAATATTACAGGTCATGGCACAGAACTTGTTACCGTTTATATTCCTCCTCGACGACCCATTTATGATATAGTTTCTCAATTAAAAAATGAAGCAGGAACTGCTTCTAACATTAAATCAGATTTAACTAGAAATCACGTTCAAGATGCATTAAGTAGAACTGTAGAACACCTTAAATTGTATAAAGAACCGCCAGAAAATGGTCTTGTTATCTTTTGTGGTGCTATACCTACTGGAAAAGGAATAGGAACAGAAAAGATCGAAATCTATTCCGTAGTTCCTCCAAAAGCGGTCCAAATTAACCTTTATCGCTGTGACGACCATTTTTGGATTGATCATTTGAAGGACATGATGAAGGATGACAAAGTAATAGGTATCCTGTCATTAGATACTCAAGAAGCAGGTTTTGGTATACTTACTGGAGACAGATGGGAGGTGGTTGAATCGTTGACTTCTGGTGTGGCGGGAAAACATAGGCAAGGAGGTCAATCAGCACGTAGATTTGAAAGATTAAGAGATAACGAATTGAATGAATATTATCGAAGAGTTGCAGACTATGCTCAAAAAATATTCATTGATCAATATGATGTTAAAGGACTCATTATTGGAGGACCAGGCCCCACTAAAGACGGTTTTATTAGAGAAGAATATTTGGATTATAGGTTGCAAAATAATATTATTTCTGTTTTAGATTCCTCTTATTCTGGAAGTGAAGGCGTCAGAGAGCTCATAGACAAAGTTAATGATCAAGGTATCATGGCCGATTATAGATTGATGGAAGAAAAAAAAATCGTGAAACGGTTTATCAGTGAGGTATATTCTGGAAAAGGCCTAGGGATATATGGAATTTATGATGTTATCAATTCATTAAAAAATGGTTTTGCAGATTTGGTAATTGTAAATGATGATATCACCGTTGTTAGAGTAGAAATTAAATGTAACAAATGTCAAAACATCCAAGAAAAATTTATTGAAAGGAGTGAATTAATGTCATTAAAACAAGAATTCACATCAAGTACTTGTCCATCCTGTGGAAGCCAAGATTTAGAATTATCAGATCAAGATATTATTGAATATTTGGAAGAATTATCACTAATGAGTGGTTCCAGATTAGAAGTTATATCCGGAAAAACAGAAGAAGGTGCACAATTGGCAAGTTTAGGAAAAATAGGTGCAATTTTAAGATTCAAACAAAATAACCTATAAGGCTCAAAAGATTAAAACCATTATTCTTTCGAATATAGGTAAGGCCAAATAAGATATTTAGAATCTTCTTAAAATTTTTGGTTTGAGCATATCCGGATGTTTTTTCAATTGACTAATCAATTCTAAGATATTTACTTTATCTTGAGGAAGCGTTCCTTTAATTGAATATACATTTGAAGCATGATTAGCTCTAAAGATTATAGGAGAAGACGGGTTTATTTTTGATATGAGTAATTCTATTTCATTTAAGATCTGTAAATCATCTAAAAATTCAAAAGGTTCTTTGAACTTAGTCATAAATTCATTATAAAGACTGTCATCTAAGTGAAGGTTTAATGCTCCTATATAATCAGGAGAAACCTCACTAATAATCTTCGCGGTTTCTTCAATATGCTCATAAGTATATTTTTTACCTCCTAAACCCAAAATGATCATACATGAAAGAACATAATTACTTTCTTTTGCTTTTTTACAGCTTTCTACAATAGTTTTGTATGTTGCTCCTTTTGTAATCTTTTTTAAGACTTTATCACTCCCGCTTTCGATACCGACATACAACATTTTCAGCCCTGCTGTCCTTAACGTCTTTAATTCTGCAGAAGTTTTTTGGAGTAAATTTTTAGGCATTGCATAAGAGGATATTCTTTCTAATGAAGGAAATTTTTTATTTATATATTCCAATATTTCCACCAATCTTTCTGTTGACAGGTTTATTGCATCACCATCAGCCAGAAAAATTCTTTTAGTATCAGGATATAATTTAGAAGTAATATCTATTTCCATTTGGATCTCTTCCCAAGGTCTTTCAGAGTATGTTTTGGTTCTGTACATATCACAGTATGAACATTGATTGAATGAACAGCCCAATGTTACTTGGAAAATTAAAGAATTTGCTTCAGAAGGAGGACGATATAGAGGATATGAATATTCTAAGTCCATATTTAGTTAGTGTATACTCTAATAATATAAAATATTTTATTTTGTGAAAATTACACAAAGATAAGTGATTGTGGGTCAGTTCGTCGCGAGTTCCTCATTGTATTAGACTCAGACTGGAGCAGCATATTACTTCATTCCCATGGAAAATATATCATATGTATGTTAAAAATTTATGTATTACAATTATGTCATGGTTTATTTAATTCTATTAGGTATTATATCTAGGGATTCTTTCAAAAAAATATATGGAGTATATTAGATATTATAACTTAAATTATTTTTTCAAAATTTTGAAGTCCTCATGTCATTGTTACCTACTTAAATTTGAGAATCTTATTTTTTAAAATCAATATTAGTTATCTAACGGAGGTTGAATCTCTCTTATACTAAAATTTTTAAAATCTACGTCATCCGCCCAATCCCAACGGAATGTTGCAATAGGTCCACCCCAGGTGATTTTTTGATCTTTTTTGCCATCACATTTTTTTCCAGAGTTTCCCCATTTTCCTATATCTGTGTACTCATTGATCTTTAACCATTTTCCATTATTATAATAATCTATCCAACTTTCCATTTTTACGTTAGTCTTCGATGGATCTGAGGGCTTTTCAAGATTATAAACTATAAACTTATAACCAATCCATTTATCTTTAATAGTATTTAAATTTTTTTTAAC
The DNA here is from genome assembly GCA_025924135.1 of Nitrososphaeraceae archaeon. Classification (GTDB taxonomy): domain Archaea; phylum Thermoproteota; class Nitrososphaeria; order Nitrososphaerales; family Nitrososphaeraceae; genus TH1177. Next base: position 20,684 of record JAICEO010000020.1, read on the forward strand.
TACAGTAAAAAAATAACTCACATGCCATTGTTCCTTAGCAAATCTATTATCTCCTGAAAAAAATAGATCTCCTTTATAGGCAACTCCTTCACATGGTTCTCCTTCAGTATGATGTCCTCCTCTGTTATACCAAGTAAATCTCCCTTCATCTATGGGGATATTATTATTATTTAATTTTATATAACCTGTTATCTCTACGTTTTTCCAATCTTTTTTGGATTGCATATAGCCTTGGTCTTCCAATTCTGATTGATCGAGAGTTTTAATATCTTCAGGATGATATCCATCAGAAGTATATACATTCATTCTTACCTTTGCTAAATTATTTTTTGATTTAATTTTCCATGATAAATCGTCATTTTTAGTAATAATTAAATTAGTATTGGAGTATTTTGAAACTGATTCGCCAAAAGGATAGAATTGTCTATCCGCATAAATATTATTCATATTCATAAACCATTCTTCTCCTCCATTTTTTGTAGGATATATTTTTTCTATCCCAAACTTGTCAAATTTTGAATCTAATTGGGCAATTGGTATATTTTTTTTTGCCTCAGTAATATTATCTGTCTCATCTTCATCATCGTTATCCTTTGAGTCCTCATCATCGTTATCCTTTGAGTCCTCATCATCGTTATCCTTTGAGTCCTCATCATCGTTATCCTTTGAGTCCTCATCATCGTTATCCTTTGAGTCCTCATCATCGTTA
>JAICEO010000021.1 GCA_025924135.1 Nitrososphaeraceae archaeon
ATCTCGGTATTCTTAGCCCCCCTACTCAAATGCATAACCGTGAGTTTGGTATTATGACCTTTGGCGGCACGGTAATTAGGCACTTATCATTTTCAAAAATCGGAAGTTTAAAAGCATTCATAATTCAGAATGTTCCTTCTGATGTTTATTGCTCGAATGCTTATTATCAATTTCCTACTTTCCCTATTACTGAGAAATGTTGGAAAGGAGCAGATCTGATATTTGATATTGATCTTAACGATATATTATTACCATGTCAAAAAGAGCATACATTTTATATTTGTTCTAATTGTAGTTTTGTGTCTACGAATTTCCTCAAGTTGTGTCATGAATGTCATAATACTAGAATTCTTAAAAATACAATACCATGTTTTAAATGTATAAATTCTTTAAAAAAGGAAACTAAAAATTTACTCGAATATTTAAAAAAAGATTTTGGAATACAAGAACAAAATCTAGAGGTCTCTTTTTCAGGTAATACCGGATTTCATGTGGTAGTCTTTCAGAATAATTATTTATTATTAGATTCTAAATCCAGAGCTGACCTAGTAGGATATTTAATGGGTAAAAATCTCTCTCCAAATAGTTTAGGCGTGAGAAAGAACAAAGGGGGATATAAAATTAAGGTCCCATTAAGTGGTTTTTCTTATGGATGGAGAAAAAGAATTGTTGAAAAGGTAAAAATGCCTGAAGGTTCGAATGATAATTTATATAAGTTTATAAAAAAAATTGGAGGTTATCAATCATTCAAGAATGAATTGGACAAAATTGCTTACGAATTAGGACTCAAATTAGATCCGCAGGTGACTACTGATATTCATAGAATTTTTAGAATGGTAGGATCATTAAATGGTAAAAGTGGACTTACCAAGATTGTATGTAATGACCTAGACAAATTTGATCCACTGAATGATTCTTGTTTTTTTGAGAATGATAAAAATGTTGATATTTCAATTAATACACCCATAAAGTTTCATATTAAAGGAAAAAAATATGCCTTAGATAAATCTATATCTACAGTTCCTGTTTCAGTTGCGGTTTTTTTGATATCTAAACGACTAGCACATATAGCCAATTATTCGCCTTAACGTATAAATTTTATACAGAATCTTTTATAATTATGGAGTTATTAATTGTAAATAACACTTCCCCCTTTGTAAATGATATTGTTCGCATCGTGAATGACCTGGGTATATCATTTAAATGTAAATTATATTCCGAAATTAATATCGAAGAACTATCATCATATAGGTCAATTATATTATCGGGGAGGAGAAATTATAATAGGGCGACAAATGTTAAAAATAATAAAATAATTGAATATTGTAATGGATCTGACCTTCCTTTATTAGGAATTTGTTATGGAGCAGAATTGATCAATTTATTTTTCGGTGGTTCGTTAATTAAATTGAAAAATAATATCCAGGGAGTAGTTAAAATTACATCTATTAATGATAATATTTTTTTACCTTATAAATCTTCAATCCACGCATATCAAAGTCATCGCTATGCGATCTATAGGTTATCTTCTCATCTAGAATTATTATGCTCCTCTACGGAATCTAAGCATGAAGTTTTTAAACATAAGGAAAGAAACATTTTCGGCGTTCAATTTCATCCCGAAAAAAGCGGAATTGAAGGGAAATCTATCATAAATAGCTTCTTGAAGTTAGCAAGATAAAATAAAGTCATGACATTTAAAAATGTTGATAATTTAGTTATTTTAAAATTTCAATGATTATTTAAGAAAACGTGCTTAGTGAGCCATTCTTCTACAAAAAATCCTTGCACGTTTAGTTATAGGAATCAATTATACTGATATATACATTCTCCACAGTCTTACTATTGACTTTTTATAACTTTATCATTTTAGAGATTAACATTGAGATTTTTTTCTTAAATAATAGCAATTATCAAATTTATTGCAAGGGAATTATATGACATCTCATTTACTTTAGCAAAAATATTAAACATAAGTATGACTAATTTTACTATGACCATCAAACAAATAAATATAATAAAGTCTTTTGGGTAAATAAGAGTAAACTATATGATTTCTAAAAAAAGGGAGAGTAATTTAATATTATTATTGATATTTAATTTGAGTAATGCTTAATTATCCAATATTGTAGACATAATTTAGAGAATCCAATAATTTTTTGGAAGATTCACAACAAAGTAAAAATTAATTATTTGTTTTAGTTACTTTCCTCAAGTAGGAGTAGGAAAGGAGCTAACCTCAAATATTTATTCATTTTTTACTTTATTGCTTTTAAAGATTTTTCATATATTAGTTATAAAATAGAATAGATACTATAATTAGTCACATTCGAAAAGATGAACATTTGATTTACAATTAATATATACGCCTGCATCTAAGGTATGTCAGACCTATTTGACAAGTAATTAATTTTCGCCAAGGAAAAGGATGGGATAGTTTTTATTTGATGTAAAATTACCTTGTTATAATTGCAAGGTAATTTATCTCATGATTTGAATTTGCCATTAATAGAACAAAATATTTCATCTGTCCCATTAGTAATTGCAGTAGTACTGAAATATTGGGGGGAAGATATTATCAATTTTCAAGATAATACAATTCACTATAAACCACCTAATATTATTGATGGAATAGAAATTGCTGAAAAAAGTAATTTTTATTCTTGTTTTAACAAGAGCACAATTATAGATCTTAAAAAAAGGATAGATCAAGGAATTCCTCCTATTGTTATTTTTCCAGGTTTATATGATCTACTACAACATGCATTAATAATTTCTGGATATGACGATACAGAAAAAAGAATTTTAACATATATTCCCCTACCCGATACAACTGGTTCTATTCCTGAATCTCAGTTTTCTTCAGAATGGAAGCAAGAGGATAATATTTCTATTATATTAATTCCTAAAGATATGAAAAATTTATTATCTAAAAACGAATTACAAATGAGCCGATCATATCGTCTATGCTTCGAAGCAGAACGAGATTTTTCCAGTGGGAATATAGACACTGCGATTAAAAAAATTATTGAATCCATTAATATTGATAAAAATAATACCTTTGCATGGTCATTGCTTGGTAGTTGTTATAGCGAAACCAATAATAGAGAATGTATAAATTGTTTTAATCAAGCCATAAAATTAAATTCCAATTATTTTTTAGCATTAAGAGGTTTAGGGAATTTTTATTTAAAGAGCAAGGATTATCAAAACGCTGAGAAATATTATTCACAAGCAATAACTCTTAATCCAAATAGATACGGTCCAATTTATAAAAATCGTGCTTTTTCACGATTGCAATTAAATAGGAATCAGGAAGCAAAACAAGATTTAATATTGTATTTAGAAAAGACACCGAATGCAAAAGATAGAGAACATATTACCGAGGCATTGAACTCTATTAGCGTTTAAATAAGAAACTTAATGGTTCTGAAGATGTCTAGAGACACAAAAGATCTTGCAATCTTGGTTTTTCCGACTTTTCCATCAATAATCAATGATGTTAAACTTTCGACAATCAAAAAATTAAAAGAAAATGAAATTATTATAAATAAAATTATTCAGGAAAAATATTTTTTTTCTATGTATTTAAACAAACCTATTAAGGCTTCTAATATTATTTCATCAGTTGTAGGAATAAAAAAAATTGAGATAGCATTTTCGTCCTCAAATAATATCAAGTCCATCATTAGTACTATCATTAAAATAGGACAAAAAATAATAGTAAATGAAAAATTTTTCATAAGAGTAATCTCGGAAAACCCAAATTTTTTGCCACGAGATATTGAATTTATTGCAACTGGCTTACTAGTAGAAAGATTAGCAAATAAACAATCCAGACCTTCGACCAATGAGGAAATGGCAAGTAAAGTAATAAGGGTTTACATAGGAAATGTTAACTCGTATGTAAGTTGGAAGTCGCTGATTGGAATAGGAGGAAATTCTTATGGAAAAATAAAAAAGAAAGCCTTCATAATTATCCATAATCAAATTTCACTTTTTTCCTTAAAAAAAATAATACAAATGGGATTTTTTCCTGAGATATTAATTCTATATTGGGATTATATGGAATTAAAGAACATATTATTATCTTTACATCAAATTCTAAACAATATATCTCTTCGGAAACTCAAATTAAAATTATTACAATCAAGTTTATTAATGCCAGAAAGAAGTAATCTACCTACAGATTTTTTATTAAACTTCTTAATTATAGATATTTGTGCTTACTTTACTAATCTTATTGATGTTGTTCTTCCATTTAATTTGATTTTGCATCCTACTTGGTTAATTGACTACTCAATTAATTCTTGCATTAAAAATGGTAAGATACCATGGATGCCTAATCTATTTGAGGAAGATGCCATTTTTATCCCTTTACGTCAAAATTTTGATAATAATATACAGGAAGTCCCAGATTTTACAAGAAGTAAACTTAATAAGTATATAGATGTTAGAAATAAAATTCAACTCCAAATAAAATCTGAGACTTTTAAAAAAAATATCAAAGTATTTTCGCTACAAAAAGGATTATTAAATGTAAGACCTAATTATATTGATAACATTCTGAACTCCATTTAACTTATTGCAAAATTCCATTATATCAATAGATTTTTTTAAAAATTTATTGTCATTTAATATTGTATTTATAGATTCTACTATTTTTTCAGATGTTAATTCATTGTTTTTTAACATTATTCCAATTCCAATTTTGCTTATTTTAAAAGAATTACTAATTTGTTCTGCGTGATTGTCTATAGGAATAGAAATTATGGGCTTTCCGAATTGGATAGCTTGTGATATTGTTGTATGTCCGCCTCGTAATACTAGAATATTGCTCAATATAAAGAGTTCATCCCGTATAGGACACCATTCATAATACCAACCATTATCTGATATCTTGAAAGGCTCGATTTTTCCATTTGGCTTTCCTTCTGATATAACATATTGGATTTTGTTTTTAAAATATTTTTGGGCATCAAGTATTTTTCTAACAATAGGTAGTCTTGTTTTAGATGGGCCGCTAATGTGAAAAAAAACTATTGGTTTGGTATTAGAAAAATTGAGTAAATTGGTCACCTTTATGATTTGTTGCTTCGAAATATTCATTTTGGGAGCTATAATTCCTATATATTTTATTTTTTTTAACACAGAAGACGTATTCCAAATATTATTTTCAGAAATTGTATAAGGAGGAGGTAGATCTGGAATAAGGATTTCATTAGCCAATGACCATAACGACCCTATAAATTCTCCATTCACAGTTTCAACGAACCTTCCTGCTTTAAAGGAGTGTAATTTAGGAGACAGAAGTAATTTTATCTGATTTAGGAGAACCAAAGATGGTATCCCTAATAATTTGGCTGAGATAAGAGAAGAAAGTCTTGAATCTGAAACAATTATATTAGGAGAAAATTTTATCATCATCTCTATTTCTTTAACCATTTGAATGGTAAAATTTTTGAACCAATTTGGAACATTTGAGATAGAATTCTTTAAAGAAAAACTTCCTTGAGAATTCCATGAAAATTCTACAGGCGGTACCTGATTACATCTATACCCATACCTAGCAATATAATCCACAGCTTCACCAAATGATGAAAATTTTACTTCTAAATTATTATTTTGTACTTTTTCTGCAATAGTTATCAAGCGACTGGCATGACCAAGTCCTACTCCGTAAGGAGTAAAATACACTTTTTTTAACATTATTAAACACTAATATGATATACCTCTAAAGCTAGATTACCTAATAATGTAATGTAAAAAAAACGTTAAATAAAATAATTTATTAGAAATTCTCTGAATTGTTGATATCACTATAAATAAGTCGCATTTCATCAAAAGTTAATTTTTCTCCGCTAGACATCTTCTTCAAAGCCTGCTCTTTCATTGAATTCCAAATTTGTACATTTTCTTTACTTCTTTTCGCCCTTTCTTTAGATGATTGGAAGCCAGCATAATTCTTGTCATGACTATCCCTAGATCGTCTTTTACCGCCAAAGGAAGTTATTTTAGATTTTCTAAATTCTATAGCATTGATCTGTGTATTTACCATTTCTAATTTTGCAGCAGTTTCTCTTACATCCCTAATTATTTTTCGTCTTTCTTCGTACAATTTTTCCCTAGCATCCAATAATGTATCTAGTATTTTTTTTAATTCTCCAATTTTATTACCAAAATCGGACCTTCTGTCGAAAATTTCATTAATTTTTGATTTTAAATTTCCATATTGGGATGAAATTGTTCTATACTGATCTTCTTTTTTATGCATAACTTTCATGGTATGTAATTTAATAGCTATCTCTTTAGAACGTGTAACGAGTTTTCGTTCTTCTTCTTTAGATAATTTTTTAGTTTGAATGTCGCGTTCTAGTTGTTCAAGGGTTTTAGTCAATTGTTTAATATTGGTTCTCTCTCTTGTTGGTCTTGTCCCTGATTTTTCATCAATAATCTTCATTTGACTTCTAGCTTTTAATACCAACTCCTTAAGTTCCATAAACTTGGGAAATTCCTCTTCTTTCACATCATTGACTTCTTTTAATTTTATTCTAAGTTCCTCTAATGTTTCTCGTTCATCGTCTATTTGCTTTTTTGTAACTTCTATTTTTTCATTTAGTTCCTGGATTGTCTGTTCTCCATTCTTCTGATCTTCAAGTAATGAGTTCTTGAAATCTAAAAGAGTTTTAAGATTTGAGTCCAGTGATACAATATTTTGTTCATGATCACTCTTTCTAGAATTGATACCTTCACTGCTCAAAGCATTAATTTCTTCGGTTTTATTCACGCCGCGCTAAATTTGTAATAAATTTATAAAATATATATTTTTATCACTTGTTAACATTATTATTTACATTATTCATTAGATAAAATGTATCCTATAATTTATATGATATTGCATTTATATAACAACTGAGAAGAATGGATGATTTCGAAAAAAATTTTCCAGAGTTTGATTGGAAAAATACTCCTGCATATAAGCATCCTCTAGGAAGAGAATGCCCTTGTCCAAAGCATGAATATATTAGAGAGCAAATAAGTATAGCGAAGAACCTTAGTGAATCAAAGACGAATAATAAAACTCGTGCTCAAATAACTTTAAAATTTTGTCCTGATCATTATAATGTATATTTTAAAGAGGTTATACCTTCTATGCCATTAAAACATAGAATCATGACCAAATTTGCTTTAAAGCTTGGGGCTATTAGTATTCAGAAGATCCCATACATGCAATCTGATCAATGTTTCTATTGCAAATTTGGGTCTGGAGGTTTCGATAAAAGGCAAGAACTTCCTCCTATTTAAGGAGTCCTCCTATTTATCATATTTTTTATCATATTGCTATGACTATAAACAAATCCTAGGGCTAGTATATTTCTTAAAATAATTGATAGGTATGGTATTTGATTGTGTGTTATTTCTCTATAGCCAGCCAAAAACTCTTTTGCTGCATTTGTATAGATTTGAGGTTTCAAATCTAAGATACTTGCTAAAAAACTGCCAACATCTATGCTTTGAGCAAATAGCGACTGACTTTTCTGAATGAATCCGAGATCAATTCTTATAACTTCCTTATCTTTATTTACTACAAAGTTTTGGCATTTGTTATCAATAAATACAAATCCATTTTTGTGTAATATACCTGTAATTCTACCTGCTTGAAAAGCTAGATCCTTTGCTTTTTCTTTATGAAAATAAAAATATAAATTTCCCCCTTTTATATATTCTTCGATTATTTCCTCATAAGAGATCGAATAAAGCTTAGGAGTATTGATACCAATTAATTTCAATTTTTTTCTAAACTCAAAACTTTCATTCTCGACGATACGTTGTCCGATCTCCGGTGGACATGCTGGATTGCCAGAAAAAATAGAGATTAATGTAAAACAAAAAATTAAAAGGAAATGTCTGAGATTAGTAAATGACTTAGTCTTTTTAACTACTACCTTATTACGTTCAAAGAGATTTGTTGTAATGTTCCTTTCCCAATTAATAAAATACAATAGTAAGCTTATTGTTTGATTTCTGTATTTTAATGATACCTTTAGGAATGTGGACCGGGTGGGATTCGAACCCACGATCTCAGCAATGCCAATGCCGTATCCTACCGGACTAGACGACCGGCCCTAAAAATAAAGTAATTTAATTCGATATTAATATTTTTAAGAAACAATATTATAATTCTGAATTCAAAAAATTAGTGTAGTGTGAATATAGAAAAATCTGTAGGAGCAGTCATAAAGTACCAATCACCTTCCAGCAAATTGAAAGATCCCGAATTTCTTTTATTAAGAAATCGTAGAGGGTATTGGGGGTTTCCGCAAGGACATAAGGAAGAAGGCGAAACTGAGATCCAAACTTTATTTAGAGAAGTATATGAAGAAACAGGAATAAATTCATTAAATATATTATCTTTCATTGGCAGAATTAGGTATTCATTTTTCAAAGGTGAAGGTGTAAAATCCAGAAAAGAAGTTAGTTTCTTTTATGCCACTACTAATATTAGAGAAATAACCCTTTCAAATGAACATGATGATTTTATTTGGACAACTTTTTCAGAAGCATTAACATATCTCAATAGAAAACAATTGAAATCAATTATGATAGAAGGGCATGAAAAAGGATTTTATTGAATATTTCCAACACTCACTCATAGTAAGGTTATGATAATAAATTTATATCTGATCCTCAGAGGATGACTTGAGAGGATATTATATTGACTACTTCTGGTAAAAGGATAGTTTTAACGGCAGACCGAAGCCTGATGACTAATTATCGTGGTAATTTCCTTTATGGTTTTATAGCATGTGGACCTTATGAATTGGTTCCAGAATTTGTTTTTGATAAACTTTTTTGTCCTAGTGTAGAAACAGATAAACATTCAGGAGAAGTGAAAGTAGCTCAATGTGGATTGAGAAGAATAGAAGGTGCTTTACTTCAAGAGTATAATAGAAGTGAAATTTTTCTTTCCCATCCGGAAATGTTAAACAAGTGCATTGGACCAGACACTAAAGTCGTCGGAATAAATGTAATGGACCCCTTAGGTATGGCTCCAGTTACAACAACTATGTCCCCTGAAAAATTATCTTACGTAGCTATGAAATTTAAAAAAATGTGCGCTTCAATTATACAGTTGAAGAAAAAATACAAATTCAAGGTTGTAGTAGGAGGAAACGGTGCTTGGGAACTAGCAAAACCAGATCGAATGAAAATTCATGGCATTGATACAGTAGTAATTGGTGAAGCGGATGAGTTAGCTTTGGATTTATTTCATGATCTAGAAGAAGGGGAGGCTCCAGAGCTTTTACATACCTTTGTCCGAAATATTGAGAATATTCCTCAGATACAAGGTCCGACAATAAATTCTTTAATTGAAGCAATGAGAGGATGCGGACGTGGTTGTGATTTTTGTGATGTCAATAAAAGGTCAAAAAAAGATATTCCTCTTTCTAGATTAACCACGGAAGCCAAAATTAACCTTAAGTATGGATTTGACTCAATATGGCTTCAATCGGATGAAATGTTATTGTATGGTTGTGATAACAAAGATTTTTTTCCGAATTCTGATGCAATTATAGATGTTTGGAGTGGGTTAAAAAATGTAGGAGCAAATTTTGTGGGAACCACACATATGACGCTTTCTGCTGTTGCATCATCACCTGATTTGATAAAAAAACTTTCACAAATAAATGATATGGAAAATAGTGGAAGATGGTTAGCCACTAATTTAGGGGTGGAGACAGTTGCTCCAAGAATGGTTAAAAAACACTTAGGTGTTAAAACAAAACCATTTCAACCCGAAGAATGGGGTACAGTTGTTAGGGAGGGTTGTAAAATTTTAAATAATAACCATTGGTTTCCTGCTTTAACTCTTATCATTGGTTGGCCTGATGAAACACCAGATGAAACCCAATATACAATAGATTTAATTGAAGATTTCAAAGATATGAAAATGCGTGGATTGGTAGCCCCCCTACTTTATCAGGATTTTTCAGAGAAAAACTCGATGCATTTTGGTAATCTAAATGAAGCTCAGTTTACTCTTTTCTGGAAGTGTTGGCAACATAATCTTCGGGTCATTAACGATATTATTCCAATTATCATTAGAAATAAAAGTTATGGGCCACCTATGAAGCTATTTATGGCAAGTTTGATTAAAGTAGGAACATGGGCAATAATGAGATATCTTAGAGGTCTTTCTAAGGATTTATTTGACGGAAAATTACCAGAAGATATTATCGAACATTACTCTAGAAATCGTTCGGTAACGGCACCACTACCATCTAAACTTTAAAATAATTATTTTATATTTTTCATTTGTTTACTTAGCAGGAATTTTTAGATTTGCGATCGCTTTATCTGCTAAGGTGGCTGATTTTGGTGTTATGATAACAAAATAATTTTTATCCGCACGTTCGATTGATTGGATCTTTTTGTATTTGCCTGTCGAAATATCAAATTCAAATAAGCCAGTAGACATTTCAGTTTTTACATACACCATCATTAATATCTCAGTAGAAAGCTGTGAGACGGGAACAATAGAGAATAGATAACCTTTGTAATATGTTATTGGTAATAACTGTTTCATGTACGGGGCTATAGATGCCATATAAAGAAACAAATCTTCTATGGTTGAAAACTCCTCATATTCAAATTTCATACTAGATCACAAAATAATTAAGTTTACCCATAAGATTCAAATTTGATCTCGTAGCTCCCATCTTGTCTTTTATGTCGTTCATCAACAAATCCTTTTGGCTTTAAGTAATCTAGTACTCCATCTACTGTACCCTGCCATCCACAGACATAAAATGAAGTGTTTTCAGGGGTTATTTTCTCTCCAACAATCTGTTCTAAAGGTGATGTGTCACTTCCGGGTTCTGGCCTTAAAAATGATTCCACTCTTCCCTTCTGGCCTCCCCAGGACCTGTTTAAAGGTTCATCTGGTCGGCTAACACTTGCTCTATATCTAAAATTCCAGTTATCTCGTCCTTTATCTTCACTTTCTTCCTCCAAGTCAGTTAACAACTCTCTATAACTAAGTTCATCTACATAACTAGCTCCATGCAAGACAATTATTTCTCTTTTACTACCAATAGCTTTAAGATGTAAACTGTATGCTATAAATGGAGCTAAGCCAGTTCCTCCCCCAACTAAAACAAGCCTTCTATTATCTGGACTGCCATCATGGAGTTTCTCGTTTATTGTAAATATACCTGTTGGCTTCAACCATCCAATTTCATCTCCTTCTTTACGGTTAAAAAGCTGAGTAGTTAGTCTCCCAGGCAGAGGTTTCTTCACCCATCTAATCAGTAATTCGAAATATTTTTTTTTCTCGGGAGGAGATGCTATTGAATAAGCTCTCCTTACTACCTTTCCTTCATCTGGATTATTAAGAGACAAAGTAACAAATTGGCCAGCTTTGAAATCCGGAACTGTCCCTCCATCGGGTACGATACGTAATATCTCGAGATCTTCTTTTAAAATCCTAATATAAGAAATAATTCCTTTATTCTCCACAACCATAGGTAATATCGAAAATAATCTCTCCTTAGTCCTTATATATGTTATTATAATATTATGAGCAATTAGTAGAGCCGAAAGTTTATTTTTTGTTATTAATTATTATATATAAAATATGATCAATTGGTCAAATAAAAATTCTAGCAATTTTAAAAACACTGATTTAGTAAATTCAATTAATGAACAAAAACTAGAACAAAAAAAAATAATATCGCTTTTTGAAGAGAAAATGAGAGTATTTGCTACAGAAAGATCTCTTGAGTCTAGTTTGGAGGTTTTGAATGTCTCAATACAGTTAACTAATATAAGAGGAAACTTAAATCGTTCTTTTGAACAATATGTTAGGCTCTTGGAAGAAGAAATATTAAAACTTAATAGAATTATAGAAAAAAAAAATCAGAAAAATTAAAATTTATAACTTTACCTTATCTATAAAAATAACTTTGTTTCGTATAGTACCAAGTTTTTCTATACTGATTTCTACTAAATCACCATCTTTCAAATATTTTGGAGTATTCATGGACATCGCTACACCTGCTGGAGTGCCTGTGGAAATAATATCACCAGGTTCAAGAGTCATTAACTGACTCAAACTGGAGATTATTTTTTTAATAGGTATGACCATTTTACTGCTGGTGGAATTCTGGCGTATTTCGCCATTAACCTTGGTCAAAATTTTCAAGTTTTGGGGATCCCTAATTTCATCTTTTGTTGTTATCCATGGTCCACAAGGTGCAAAAGTGTCTATACTTTTTCCTCGCGTAAATTGTTTATCCTGAAATTGAATGTCTCTAGCAGATACATCATGAAATATCATATATCCAAATGCAGAATCTAGCGCTTCCTCTTCTGTAACCTTCTTTACTGATTTACCAATTATTACTGCTATTTCTGCTTCATAGTCTAAACGCTGAACATTCGCTGGACATAAAATATCGTTAAAAGGATTATTTAGTGCGGTTCTTGGCTTTAAAAATATTACAGGTTCAGAAGAGGGGGTAAGGCCAGCATCTTGGGCATGATCATAATAATTAAATGCCAAACATATAATTTTATTTGGACTCGGTAACGGTGAGAGTAATTCCAAATCACTAATCTTACTTTGGAAATTCAATTTATCGTAATTTTTTATAACTTCTTCTAACCAATTATTAAATAAAAATTCTTTTATATTAAGGGGAAGGGGAATCCCTGTTTGCTCTTGAATCTCATTCTTTGTAATGATGTTATCAAAATTATCAGCTACTATACCATATGTTTCTCCGTCTTCTTTTGTTTTTACTCTTGCTATTTTCATTTTTTCACCTATTTATGAGTGAATATTGCTGACTTGTTATCTTCTATTCTACAAAAGCCTAGTCTTATAAATTGAACCATAGTACTATTTGATAAAGTAGTCACAAAAGACTCTGCAAAACCTTCAATAATTTCTAGACTATTAGGATTAAACCTATCGCCTATAAACAATTTATTTGGCTTTATGATGGTGTACTTTACTAAATCCTGTTCAGACACCCATTGAATTTTTGGAATGATATCCTTTAAAGTATCATCTGTATATTCTGCTATTGCTTCTTTTTTGACTATGTCTAATTCGGAAACCTTGATGTTGTATAATTCAATTAATCTTATTTCCATTCCATTTTTCAATTGTTCAGCATCCTGATTAGATATGTACACTACATTATTTACGGAAATTTTTCTTTTTCCCAAATCAATAGATGGATGATTTTTAAAAATCACTTCTTTTTGATTTACCTTTTTGATAGTTATTTTAACAGGATCTTTGACGAATAATAATCTCTTTGATTTAGAATCAATTATCTTTCTATTAAATGCCTCTAGCACTTCTATTGATGGTTTAGTTTCAGAAAGAGTTATCCCCAGAGATAATACAAATCTACGTATTGCCTCTGGTGTAAAACCTCTTTTTTTCAGTCCCTTTAAAGTGGGTAATCTAGGATCTGACCATCCATCAACTAGATTCTCTTCAATAAGTGGTTATAATTTTCTTTTAGAGACTGGAAGTCCTTCAAATTCCAATCGTGAAAATTCGATTATGTGTGGTATTCTCATTTCGAGATTTTGTAATATTTGTTGATATAATTCATTTCGCAATTCATATTCTTTGGTTCTAAATGCATGGGTTACCCCGTCAAGACTATCCTCTATGGGTGCAGCAAAATCATAGGTGGGCCAAAGCATTATTTTATCACCTAACAAAGGATGAGGAGTTTCAATTATTCTGAATAATGTAGGATCTCTCATTGCTGTATTATCACTATTCATATTTCCTTTGAACCTAATTATCGCTTCATTTTGATGATAGTACCCATTAAAAATTTTATCAGTATTTTCTAAAACTTTATCAGACTGTATTCTACATTGACATGGAAGTCCTTTTGACCTTAAATTATGAATAGTAGTTTGATCACATAAACAAATGTAGGCATTTCCATTGTTAATTAATTTCTTCCCATAATAATGTAACAAATTAATATCATCAGAAGTATTTTTTATGATATTAGGTGCTATATTCAACCATGACAGTCCTTCCATTATGGCATCATAATATTCTATTTTTTCATTTAGCGGATTTGTATCATCAAATCGTAGTATTAATTTTCCAGAATACAATTTAGCATATTCTTCATCAATAACAGCTGCCTTAGCATGACCTATATGAGGGTACCCGTTTGGTTCGGGAGGGAACCTTGTTACAACTTTTCCATATTGTGCATTAATTAAAGGGGGTAAGTGAAACTCGTTTTTTTCAACTGACTTTTTTGTTTCCAAATAAAAGGGACTTTTTTGGAGTAATAATTCTCTCTGTTTTTCTAGAGGTAATGAATTGATTTGTTCAAGCAGTTCTTTGATTTTAGGAATGAAATCTTTGAGGTTATTTTTTATTTCTGGTTTGGTCCCCAATATTTTAGAAATAACAGTATCCAATCTTGCCCTTCCATTATAATCAACGGCATTTTTTAAAATAGTCACTTCTGCTAATTTTTGTGTTTCCAGATCAATATCCATACCTATTTTCGCCTCTCTACTATGTAATTAGATAATTCTTGGAGTATTTTTTTTGGATCAGAATCTTCGTAATTTATTATAGAGTTATTAGCTTTTTCAATATAATCCATTGCACTTTTTCTTACAATTTTTTCTATTTGAAGTGAAGAAATTATATCTATTGCTTTTTTTAAACTATCTGTATCACAGTTACCTTTACCAAAAACTTTCAAAATTTGGTTTCTTTCTAATTCTGAAGCCATTTTAATAGAGAGAAGGATCGGATAAGTTTTTTTTCCTTCTCTAATATCATTTCCTACTGCTTTTCCAGTTTCTTTAGAATGGCCTGCAATTCCTATTAAATCATCAATTAACTGAAATGCAATACCTGAATTTTTACCAAAAATGCTCATATTATTGACATCTATTTCTGTTGCATTTCTAGAAGAAAGTGCTCCCAAAGAACAGGAGACATTGAATAAAGCTGCTGTTTTTTTCGAAATCATCTCAATATACTCTTCTTCTGAGGGAAACGTCTCGACCTGTGCGAATTGGACATCCTTCGCTTGACCTTCACAAATATCAACACATGCTGAGGAGAGTCTTCTTATCATGCTTATTAAAGAACTATCCTTTAGAGAGTTAACATAAGTAGTGGAAAGAATTTGAAAGGCTTTGGAGAAAAGAATATCGCCGGATAAGATTGCAAGTGGCAATCCAAAAGATTTATGGACCGTAGGTATTCCATGTCTAAAATCATCATTATCCATTATATCATCATGGACTAAAGAGAAATTATGAATAAATTCCACCGCGGTCGCGGCAGGTAATGCATCGTGTTGATTTCCTCCAAACATTTCACATGACTTTATAACCATTAAAGGTCTTAGACGTTTTCCACCACTTTTTAAATAATGAGTAGATGCTTGATATAATTCTAAAGGTTTACCTGATAGAAAAGATAGAAGATGATTATTAACTTTATTGATGTAATGTTCAACTTTTATTTTGGTGGTATCTTTCATTGTTAATAACCATGTCTGCTAATTCACCAGTTAATATAAGTCTTGATTTAGCTAACTCTCTAATATGTGCTGACCCTGTAAGAAACATGGCCCCTTTTAATTCATAAATTAACTGGTTCGCAAAGGTAAACAGAGCTTCTTTTGACTCAGAAGCAGCTTTAAGAAAAGGATATGCCATCGCACTCATATTGGCTCCTAGTGCAATGCACTTTGCTATTTCTAATCCATTTCTAATTCCTCCTGATGCAATTAATGGTAAATCTACAGCATTCCTAACTTCTATTAAACTTAAAGCAGTCGGTATTCCCCAATCCCAAAATAATTCCCCCAGGTTTTCCTTAACATCATTTTTTACTTTAGTAGCTCTAATTTTTTCTACTCCCGCCCAGCTGGTACCTCCAGATCCAGCAATATTAATACAATTGATATTTGCTTTTTCCAATTTTAAAGCAACTTCTTGCGAAATACCTGACCCAACTTCCTTAACTATTATTGGAATGCTTATATTTTCTCTAATTTTGGTTATTTTTTCCCAAACACCCCTGTATTTTGGTTCTCCTTCTGGTTGTATTAATTCCTGTAATGGGTTAAGATGAATCACCAAAGCGTTAGCATCTATCATTGAAATAATTTTTTCAATCATAGGAATGTCTAATCCTTCTGCAAGTTGTGCCCCCCCAATATTAGCTATTAAAAAGGCAGAAGGTGCATTCGTTCTAGCAACAGAATATGTTTCTGCTAAAGAAGTACTTTTTAAACCGGCTCTTTGACTTCCTAAACCCATTCCTAATGCCAAAGTTTCAGCTAATTGCCCTAAACGTGAATTAATTTTTAAGGCTTCGGGGGTTCCTCCTGTCATAGAATCAATTATAATCGGCGAACCAAATTTATGATTTAAGAATTCAGTAGCGGTATTTATCTCATCAAAATCTATTTCGGGTAATGCGTTATGAATAAGTTTAACATATTCTAAATGATTAGATACAAATCTAGATTGAACATTATTTGAGAGTGGAATGGCAATTCCATCCCTTTTTCTATTCATTATTAAGTCAATTTCAGGATTATCTGACCCGGACATATAATATATCTTTATATCTTACCCTTAAAAATAGTACCTTTAAATTTTTTATCTTCCACTACATTTTGAATCTGTAAAGGAACCAACCCATTTATAAAATAAACATCATTCCCCATTTTAGCAATCTTTGTGGCCTCCTTTATTTTTCTTTTTATTCCCCCAGTTACATCATCTATATTCACATTGCTCCTTAGATTAATTTTCATTTGTTTGTTTTTACGGGTTTTATTGTTTTCAATTTTTATCTCTTTAATAATCTTTTTATCTCTTAAATTGGTATAAAGACCATCTACGTTAATTGCGAAAATAATTTTAGAAGGATTTAAAATTTTTGATAACATTGTCATTAAAACATCCCCAGACATTATTGAATACTTGTTATTTTTTATATATACAGCATCTCCATATGTGACTGGAATTATATTGTTTTTTGTCATTTTTTTTAATTCTAAGATTTTGTTACTACTTGGTCTTCCATTTAACAATAATGAAGAAGGAGATATTCCATATGGATTTAATCTGTGTTTTTCGAACGCATCCAATATTATATTATTGAGGGTTAACATAGAGGAATGAACAACAGAAATTCCATGCGGATCATAATTTTGTAATTTGGTATGCATATCAAATTTTACAGACCAATAATGTCCATAGGAGCCTCCTCCATGAACTATTATTAATGGAATTTCCAATATACCTAAAATTTTCGAGATATTGTTGATTGCTGTGTAGTTGGCAGACAATGGTTTTTCTTTAAAAGTAATAACGGATCCACCAAGTTTTATTAGAACGAGTCTAGATTTCAATTATAACTTAAAATTACTAGATTTAATATTAACTTTCAATCCTTCACTCTCTATAGATACAGGAAAACATTCATATCCTTTTTTTTTCATCCTACTTAAAAAAAAATCTTTATTGTGAGGAGGTATTAGGGCTAATACACATCCTCCACCCCCTGCCCCAGTCAATTTAGATCCATATGCTCCATATTGTAGACTCAAATCGATTATATTGTTTATTTCAGTTGTTGATACTCCAATTCGTTCTAAGATAATTTGATTTTCCTTCATTAATTTACCAATATGTAGGCAATTTCCATCTTCTAATGCTTTTATTGCCTTCTCACATATTCTAGAGACATTATTTGATAAATTACGAAATTCACATAAATTATTTTCCCGAAATCTGTTAACTACGGATACTAATTGTCCTGTAGAATGTTTCGAGCCTGTGTTTATAATAATAAAAGAAAGCTCTTTATTAAAGGTAAGAGATCTCATATTGTTATTTTTATGATAATATAATAATCCACCATAGGTCGACACAACGCAATCCGCTCCTGAAGAATTTTTATGAATAATTCTTTCCGTTTCAATTGCTATGTCCAAGATTTCATTCTTATCATTAAGCTTGGTACAAAGTCCTAAAATAGCGCCGACTCCAGCGACACTTAAAGCTGCAGAAGATCCTAACCCGACCCCATGTGGTATCTCTGAATATATTTTAATAGTTATTCCATAAGTTTCTGCATAGTGAGATAATATTCTCCTTATTATGTAAATAAGTGGATAAAAAAAATCGTTTGCCCTATAATGATTGTTCTTTTTTAATATTGATAAAGGATAAGTTTTTTTTCCAAAGTGATTTGTTTCTATATTGATCGTATTATTCTCCTCTATTCCTATTTTACACTCTATTCTCATCCTTTTATTTATCGATGCCAATATTATCGGTTGATTATATACAGCAAAATGTTCTCCAAACAAAATAATTTTTGCTGGGGCAGAGGCTGATGTACTAATCATTACCATTTACTTTTAAATAAAAGCGATTGAAGCATAACCAACCACTGTATTCTTATTGTCTGAAGTAACATCTCCACTAGTCGAATATCTTAATAATACACCTTTTTTTGATCCTAAAATTTTTACCGCTCTCATTAAGGAGGCAATTGCTCCATATCCACAAACGGAAGTTTTCAAATTCAAGAGGTACTGATAGAATGCTTCTATATCTAAATTTTCAATACTTTGGATCAATTGCGCATCCTTTTTATGAACACTCGCATTCAACTCATAATGGGTTAAACAAGAAGATGCAATAATCATCACATTTTTGCTAGCACTGTATTTTGCTATCAAGTTGCCAAGCAAAATTGACGTTTGTATATCTTGATCCCGCACTAAAAGGGGAACGATGGTGAAAGAATTCCTAGCTGAATATTGAATGAAGGGGATTTGGATCTCCAACGAATATTCAATTTGGTGAGCTATTTTATCTTCTTCAATAAAATTGCATGATTTTTTTAAATCATTAGTAATTGTATTATCAATCAATATATCTCCTAAAGGAGTTTGCCAATATCCTTCACTGGTCACAGAGATTCTTTTTCCAATACCATTGTGATCAGGTCCAATTAAGATAAATGTATCAATATTTTGAGAAGCAATTTCAACAAAGGCATTCGCAGATATTGCTCCAGAATATTTATACGCACCGTGTGGAACAATAATTCCAAATATTTTTGTGTTAAGTGTCTGTTTGTTTTTTGGCCCAAATAAACTTTCTTTAAAACATAAATGAAGTAATGTAATCAATTCATGTTTATCTTTAGGATAAAACGAACCTGCATAATAAGGAGATCTACAAGATAGATCTCTCAAACTATTTCTTCTACAAGTTTTGTTTCAAAATCGTCTATTGTTACTTTCATTTCTTTATCTGATTTTATTTTGCCTTGTTTTTTCATTACTTCTCTTGCCAATAGCCAATAAACTGTAGCTAATGCTTTTCTACCCCTATTATTAGCTGGGATAACCAAATCTACTTTGGAAATAACATTATCACTATTTGATATGGCCAGCACAGGAACTCCTGCTCGAGTAGCTTCAATCACCGCTTGTTGATCTGCCTGAGGGTCTGTGACTATTACTATTTCAGGTTCCATATATTTTGGTAAGGATGGATTTGTAAATGTTCCTGGCATAAATCTTCCTAGGATAGGTGTTGCACCAGTCGCTTCACAAAACTTTTCAACTGGTTTTTTACCATATTCGCGGGCAGAGGTTATTGCAACTTTAGCAATATTGGTTCTGCCGATAAATTTAGCTGCAACATCTATTCTATACAAAGTTTTACTAATGTCTAAAATATATAGTCCTTCAGGATTTGCTCTCACTATATATCTTGACATTGATTTAGTCTTTACGGGGGTTCCAACCCTTATTCCTGTTGATAAAATCATTTTCTCTAAATTTTCAGAGTCAGAACTTTCTAAATCAATTTCCTCATCATCTTTTTCTATACCAGAATTTTCAATTTTATTTTCAGTATTAGTAGATAGAGGTTCAGCTTCAGATAATTCATTGGTTTCAGCTTCAGATAATTCATTGGTTTCAGCTTCAGATAATTCATTGGTTTCAGCGTCAGATAATTCATTGGTTTCATTGGTTTTAGAATTAGCTGGATCAGTACTTATTATATCATTATTGATGATTTCCTTATTCTCGCTCATATTAAGATGTGAAGACATCAGACATCCCTTTTATTAAATCATACTCGACTAACCTCACTAATTGATTTAATTTAGCTACTCTTTCACCACCAATAACACCTGTTTTCAACAATTTAGAAGAAGTAGCTATTGCTATTTCCGCAATATGAGAATCGATTGATTCTCCTGATCGATGTGAGGTTATAAGTTTGATATCGTTTTTGTTACATTCATTGGCAAACTCTAACGCATCATAAAGAGAACCGGCTTGATTAATTTTTAAAATTGCCGCAGAACAGGATTTGTATTTCAACGATTCGTTTACTCTTTTTTTATTTGTTACCAACATATCGTCACCAGTGACTAAACAATGAGGATTATTTTTATTGATGATCGACATCCCGTCAAAATCTTCTTCATGAACAGGATCTTCTACATAAATTAAATGATATTTATCTATAAGATCATTAACAAAATCAATCTGTTTGTTAGGAGATCGAACAAGACCTTGTCTAAGATATTCATAACTTTTGTTTTTTTCATTCCAAAATGAGGAGCTGGCAAAATCAATTCCTATTGCTACGTCTTTTCCAGAAGTATAACCACTATCTGAAATGGCTTGTTCTACTACTTTTAAAGCATGATCATTATTAAGATTCGGAGCCCATGCACCTTCATCTCCTCTACCATAGGTAAAATTCCTATCTAACTTTTCTAATATTGTTTTTAATTGTTTATGAACTTTAATATTAACTTCTATTGCTTCTAGTATATTTGAGGCTCCAAGTGGACAAATAAGATACTCTTGAATATCTGGAGTACCGGGCCCGGCATGAGCGCCTCCTCCCAAAATATTTCCTAGAGGGTATGGGAATTTGTAATCACCTAATGGTTTCAATAGTTTAAAGAGCGGGATCTCAAGAGCCTTGGAGGCAGATTCAACTGAAGCTAGACTTATTGCATAAGCTACCGAACCACCTATTTTACTATAATTTTCACTATTATCAATATTTTTTAAAATATCATATAC
>JAICEO010000022.1 GCA_025924135.1 Nitrososphaeraceae archaeon
GGCCTTAAAATGATTGCGGCATTTTCTACAAAGGATACAGACAAACCTATAAAAGTATGGTCAAAATCTATTGATGAAGATTCAGAATATTATTATGAATTGCGAACAGATATTACAACAAATAAACCCATAATTTTAAACAAAAAAATTGTCCCAAAGCTTGAAAATATTATCAAAGACAAACATGGTTTTAAAATTGTTGCTACTTTAAGAGCAAGATTATCTCCTATAACTAAAAATAAGATCTATGATTATATTTCTCAAACAAGCATTGTAAATCCATATTCGAACTTAATTTTTGAAAATGACGATGGCAAAATAATCTTTGAAAGAAGAACGGATATAATGCCTGATCCTGCAAAAGAAGTACTTCCTCATCCTGCTGATATGGATTTACAAACGTTGAAAAAGGCAATATTAAACTTTTCAAATCAAAAAGCGTCTATTCAAACTGTATTATCTAGTTCATTTCAAAAACTTTCTATAGAAAAGGCACGGGAAATCATACGTGCCTCTGAAATAGATAATAAATTAGCTAATCTTTTTTCAGAAAGTGATCTCATCAAAGTGGTGAACGTTTGTAAACGGATGAAATTTCAGTCACCTCATATTGACCATTTAAGTCCAATTGGTGAAAAAATATTAACAACAGGGATGATGTCAGAATACGTAATTGTTCACAACCGAGATCATCTTAAATCTCTAAATCCAGCAGAAGGGGGAAATAATCAAAATGTTAGAGTATTAAAACCAGCCCTTACATCTTATTCCTCACGCTCTATTGTAATTAATAATCGGCCAACTATTATTGAATGTGGAATTGCCTATGGTGGGGATATAAATTTCTTCAAACTATACAGATTTGCAAATAAGATTCCCTTACTGTATGATGAAGGCTCTGATGTCGCTAGAGAAGTAGTCAGTGAAGTTGGCATCAATAAAATGGGTATTACTAGAAAAGAGGCAAAAGAGCAATTTGCAAATGATCAGAACAGTAAATCAGACAGAGCGGTCGAACTTCTTCCTCTCCATATATTTTTCCATATATGTTCAACAAAAATACCTTATAAAAGTGCAGGAAAGGAAAGTATTGCATCTGAAGGTGAAATGAAAAAATATATGAAGTTCTGTTTATCAGACCTGTATAGAAAAGTCAGTGCACAGATACGTCGCGATTTAAAAATCAAAGACGCTGAAAATAGACTAAGATTGTACAAATATTATATTCCATTAATTGTCGATGCTGTCTCTGATTCAATAAAGGTTGATCGTATTAAGCTTTCAGAACGATTTATTGAAATAGCTGAAAAACATGTAAAAAAAGAGATAACCCCTACAGAGATAACTGTCAAGAACACTGATGATGTAAATAGTAAACCAAAAAAAATTATAGTAATAAAAGAAAAATATAATAATTCAGAAAAGAAAAATACTATGATCAATCAAAAAGAAGGTCTTAAGAATTTATCTAAAAAGAATGTTTATCCAAGAAAAAAGGTAGAAAAATTAACCCTTGACGACTTTAATAGGAGATAAAGTTATTGTCCACTAAAAATAAAAGGCACAAAGAAATTCTCAGAAAAATTCAGAATATAATGAAAGAAATATCTAATGATGTCTTGATTGAAAAAAAAATGCCTTTTTTAGAAATTTCTAAAATAGGATATGATAATACTTTTTGGTCAGAAAAAAAGAAGATGTTGACACTAGGAGAAAAAAAGGTTATAGTAAGTCCTAATTCTACAAAAAAAATTCCAACATTTTCTCAATATTTAGTTATGGCTAATGCAATCCGAAAGTTAGTTGATGAAGAAATGGAAAGTACTATTAGAGGTATGTATTATGCAACATTAAGTACGGTAGGAGATGAAAAAAATAAAGAAAAGTTTTGGAGAAGTCAAGAGGACTCTGATGACGCTATAAAAGCAGTAGAATTAATTACTGGAATTCCTAGAGAGGAATTTTCAGTAACCTCTAAACCTAAGGGTATGATTTCAGGTCCAATTACCTTAAGTGTTGGGGGAGATATTATAGATTGTAATCTTGGAAGTCGAGCAACCTCACAATTAATTCCGACCAATATTTCTGATGTCGAAATAGTAGATGTTAAAGCGGACCTTGTTATGGTGGTAGAAAAAGATACCGTATTAAATAATATAAGAAAATCTGGGTTCATACAAAAATATAATGCTATACTTATGACTGGTTCAGGAGAACCTGATAGAGCTACCAGAATGATGGTAAAGACATTGAATGAGAAATGGAAAAAACCAGTGGTAATATTTGCAGATGCAGACCCTTGGGGCCTAGGTATAGCACTACGTTATAAAATTGGAAGTGAATCTTTAAGCTATGATAGCGACAGATTAGTAGCACCGAATGCAAAAGTGCTAGGAATGATGTTTTCAGACATTTACGATTATAATATTCCGGAGGTCGCCAGGTTATCGGTTACTGCTGAAGATATCAATAGAGCAAATGATATGAAGAAAAAACCATGGTTGCAAGGAAAACAATGGCAAAAAGAATTAAATCTATTTCTGAAAAAAAAAGAAAAGTGTGAATTAGATGCATTTTTTAAGCATGGATTCAAGTACTTGGCTGAACAATATTTACCAAAGAAACTTAGAGAAGCAGGTGTAATCTAACGGCCTAAGCTTTATGAGGTGTACCAGCTTGATATTTAATTTGATACCAGTTTAGGAAAAAGCTTTAAAAACATTTTTATGAAATTAAATCGCTTTTTATAATATGCTTGACGCTAAGTGTCCTAAATGTGACAAAATGGCAGAGGTTAACGATGAAATGACTGAAGTTAATTGTTCTTATTGTTTAACAAAAATTCCATATGACGATTATATTGAGATAATGAAAGAAAAGGCACTTAATATGGGTATGGAATTTCATAATACTTGGGATAAAAATCCTTATTCTTTCTAGCTTTATTAAGAAATAATCTGTCAGACGAAAAATTATTCTGTGATTCCTGAGCCTATTAGACGCCATCTTTCTCCAATCTTTCTGCTTAAAGCAACTCTGCTACTTTGTATAATACAAACTGGTTTTTTTAGATTAATTTCGATTTTA
Source organism: Nitrososphaeraceae archaeon (assembly GCA_025924135.1). Lineage (GTDB taxonomy): Archaea > Thermoproteota > Nitrososphaeria > Nitrososphaerales > Nitrososphaeraceae > TH1177. The sequence goes on from JAICEO010000022.1 coordinate 3,088, forward strand.
TTTTCTTTTGTATTTGTAACTAAAGCAGTAGTAGCTAAAGTCCCAATATTTATTCGAAGATTTTCATTCTTTTTTATAGGATCGACTTTGACTGGTTCTTGTGTTCCAACAGCAGTGTCGAAAAGATATGTATCTATCGAAATGTCATAGATGTCTTGAGGCAATGTTCCAGGTTTCCCTACTACCGAACCAATAAGTGAATCACTCTTTACTAAAGATGGATCTAAAATAGTGCCAATAGAAACTAATCCTCCTGGTTTGACATTACTAACTAATCCAGCCCCTGTTCCTAAACTCGAAATTTTAGAGTAAATAGGAGAATATTTCCCTTTGCTATTAATGATTCCAGGTCGCATTTCGATCTCATCCTCTACGTTAAATTCACCTTGAATTAAAGCACCACCAATTGCTCCACCATGAATTGAAGCAACCGGCATTCCTGGCTTGTTAATATCAAAGGAACGTAAAACATGCATTATAGGAAATGTTTGCCTATTTCTTTGGGGAGTAAGGATATTTTTCTCTAGAGCTTCAATTAATGTGTCAATATTTAAATTGTGTTGAGCAGAAACAGGGATGATAGGGGCATTTTTTGCTACACTTTTATCAACAAAATCTTTTATTTGATCATAATTTTTCAATGCTTCTGCCTTTTCTGTAAGATCTACCTTATTTTGGACAATTACAATTTGTTTAATCCCAAGTACGTCTAAAGCTAGCATATGTTCTGTAGTTTGAGGACGAGGTACTGATTCATTGGCTGCTACAACAAGAATTGCACCATCCATAAGGGCAGCACCTGATAACATATTGGCCATTAAACTTTCATGACCTGGAGAATCAACAAAACTGGCTATTCGCAAAAGTTCACTATCTTGTCCACAGCTATTACATTGTGGTGTGGTTGAATAACATTCAGGTGATGAACAGGATTTACATTTATAAAAAGCAGCATCAGCGTATCCGACTTTTATAGTTATACCCCTCCTAAGCTCTTCGCTATGCGCACTAGTCCAAATTCCAGTTATAGCTTCAATTAACGTAGTTTTTCCATGATCTACATGTCCTGCTGTACCAATATTTACATTAGGTTGGTAACCATATTCACGAACATACCAATCAGGAAGAGTATCTTTCCAATGCAATAGCGAATTAAGATTTATGGAGGGATATTAAGGTAATTGATAAATATTTTAGAAGAATATTTATTTACTTTGTAGATTCAGCATTAGGAGATTCATTATTTTCGGGTTTAGATGTAACAATGTCAACTCCATCTAAAATACAATTTAATTGATAAATTTCCTCTGTAACCATATTTCCCCTCATTAATTTTCTAATTCTCTTTCCTTCAGTAGAGTCACGCATACCCACACCCGTATGCAACAAAACGTATTTTTTTACACCACCATGAAGGTCAGATCGCATAGGAGTACCCGACTTATCACTACCTCCAGTTATTTGTAATTTTCCTCCTGCTAGTCCGACAAGAGATGAATCAAAAGAATCTCCAATTTTTGAACCTAAAAATGGTTGAGCATCTTTATCCTTAAGCTCATGTGATAAACTTTTACCGGTTTTATCAGATATAACGATTTTAAAATTAACCAATAAACAATCTAAAAGTTATATTATTAATTAATCTTTTGCAATAAAGTTAAAATTGTATGTCGAATTAGATCTTTCTTAGAATGAACAATGAACCAGAAAAACAATTTCCCCTATGTCCTATTTGTGAAAAGAAAATGATTGCGATTCAAACTTGCCATCTTAGGTGTAATAATTGTGGATCAGAACTAACTTGTTCCGATAAAGGTCATTTTTGGTGAAGATATTTCTTACAATCTCTAAATTAGAATATAATTCTAATTAAACATTAGTTTTAGCAGTCACTTAGAAATAAATATTACAAAAATTTGATTTACATAATCCATTATTATTTATATCTTCTTTTCATCATATAGATTCTAACAATTTGCCACAAACAATTACGATTACTTTGTAATTAACTATTTAATTCAATGTAAAGATAATAAAATAAATGTCCTAATTTTCTTTATAATATTATATCATCTAACAACGTCAATGAATTATGATAAGATTACTTAAAGATGCTCAGATGATTTGTCATAATTTTTACTATAAATCGAATTACAGATTTCATTATGACTATTAAGTTAGATTATCTAGAGATTTCGTAAATAAAATTACATCATGTTTACTCGTATAACCAAGAAAGATGTATAAAAAAGATGGATTGGAGGCGGATCTTTAGAAGAATATGAATGGTATGTATAAAGAAGATTATTCAATAACATTTTCTCGAAATAAAAGATTCAAATAGTGAACAAATTATTTAAAATATATAGATTAGATTATAAAATAAATAACTTATACCTTTATATGCATTTTACTCGTAGAAAAATGTATAGGAAACAAAATGATTAAATATTTGTATTTTGTAACGTCACATAGGTAGTAAAATGTCAGTAAAAAGAAACTCTAAAACAAAAAAAGAAACTCCAAAGGAACCAAAAGAAATTAAACCGAGTAAGGAAATAAAAGAAACAAAATCTGTACCTTTAACCGTAGAATTAAATATACTTAAAATTCTGATAAATGAACGTCCTCTCATTCCATTATTGAGGGTATTAAAAAAGAATAAAGAACTACACACGCGTGAATTGCTTATAACTATGGGAAGTTGGGGATATGGACAATCTTTAATGAAAAGAGCCACAAATTTAGGTTTGATCGAACGTAAGGTAAAAAAAGAAAAATCCAGGGGACGAGGGAAGCCAAGGATCTATAACGCTTTAACAAATAAAGGCAGAGAAGTTGTAAAATTAGCAGACAGAATAGGATACGAAAGATAAATTTTTCAATTAAATTCCCCTTTTTTATGCTTTCACCGTTTCTCTAATCGCTTCAAATTATAATAATAAACTTCTAAATCAATTTTAATGAATAATGAATATACTTTGCGATACTAGTTTCTTGATGGTTCTAGTCACAAAACCTGTGAAGCTATTGGATAATATTGTCAATCAGTATGGAAAAATTAATTTTCTAATTCCAGATTTAGTAATAGAAGAACTCAAAACTTTAGTAAAAAATCCATCATATAAAAGCTCTATAAGTGCAAAAACTTTACTTGAAATTACAAAAAAATTTGAAATTATTACTACAAAAAAATTAAGCTATACTGATGATAGTATTCTAGATTATGCAATTAATTATAAATGTGCCGTTGCGACTATGGATAAAAATCTCATACAAAGGTTGATCTCATCAAAGGTATTAGTTTTTTCTTTACGAAATAATAAATTGCTAATTATGAATCCTTAATTAAATAAACAACTTTAAATTCCTATACAAACTAAAACCTTTATGGAAATAAATAATATAAAACTTCAATGGTTGGGCCATGATGGTTTTTGTTTAATTACCAAAGATAATAAAGTGATATACATTGATCCTTATAAAATAGCGGAAGTGCACCATAAAAAAAATGATGCGCAAATAGTATTGATTTCCCATAATCATTTTGATCATCTGAGTGTTGAAGATTTAAGACATATAATAAATGAGAACACAAAGATTATTGCAGCTTCTGAGTGTCTAGAAAAATTAAACCAAGAGGGTTTTAAAAATGTAAAAGGTGTAGAACCTGGACAGACAATTGATGAAAGAGGAGTTAATATTGAAATTGTGCCTGCCTATAATATCAATAAAAATTTTCATCCTAAAGATGATAGAAAAGTTGGATTTATTATCACCTTCGATAAAGATCTTCGAATATATCACTCAGGTGACACTGATAAGATTCCTGAAATGAGTGAGTTTAAATCAGATATCGCTTTAGTTCCGGTTTCAGGAGTCTATGTGATGACAGCAGAAGAGGCAGCCGATGCTGTTAATAACCTCTTAAAACCTTCCAAATTAACAATACCCATGCATTATGGATCAATAGTTGGTAGTCGAGACGATGCAATAAAATTTAAAAAGTTAGTAAAAAATTGCCCTGTTGAGATTTTAGCACAGGAATAGAAGAATTGATTTGAAAAATATTAATATTTCTTATTAATAAATCAGATTTGAGCTACCCAAATGTATCTTCGCACAATTATTGTTATATTTTCTGTCTATGGGTTATTAAGAATGATAGATAATAAATCTATCAGTTATCGGCTTTTAACAAGCTCTTTTGCTAATATTTGTTTCCACTTTTTAATAATCAATCATTAAATATACATTAAAAGGCACTTATCAAGCCCTGAACTTGCAATAATATAATAGATGTTTATCCCCCTTTTTTTTGTTAAAAACAGAGGGAATTTTCAGTCAATATTTTGTAATAGCATATTACATAAAAAAACCGAAGATTTATGTAAGAGTATAAAAATGGAATGAACATGGTAAAAACTGAATCATCCCAAAATTTGAAAACAGGTCAAAAAGCTCCTGATTTCAATCTAAGAGGTGTTGATGGAAAATTATATTCTTTAAATGATTTTAATAGTAAAACCTTATTGGTAATTTTTATGTGTAATCATTGCCCTTTTGTAAAGGCAAGTATTAAGGATATTATAGATTTACAGTCTCATTTCAAGGAAGATGAACTTCGAATTGTAGGAATCAATAGTAATGATCCAGAATACGAAGAAGAAGGTTTTGAGAATATGAAGAAATTCGCTCACGAATACAAGATTAATTTTCCATATTTACTTGATGAAACACAAGAAATAGCAAAAACTTATGGAGCAGTATGTACACCAGATCCCTATCTATTTGATATGGAAAAACGGCTTGTCTTTCATGGAAAAATAAATGATGCTAACAATCCAGAGAGTAAACCGACTAGGGATATAATGAAAGAAAATATTCAAAAAGTTTTAATGGAAGAAAAAATTGTAAAAGATTTTGATCCATCTATTGGTTGTTCTATCAAGTGGAAGAGTTAAAACGAAATCATCTTTTATTTATCCTATTTAAGGTTATTATTATTGAATAAAAAAGGTATGTTTGCATTTCCATTGAAATCGGCTTATTCACCTAATGGAGATCAACCCTACGCAATTGATCAATTAATTGAAGGAATTATGAGAAATAAAAAATCGTCGATTCAAACGTTGCTAGGAGTGACTGGTAGTGGCAAGACTTTTACAATTGCAAATCTGATTTCTAGAATTAAAAAAAATACTCTTATAATCTCTCACAATAAAACACTAGCAGCTCAACTTTATTCGGAATTTAAGGATTTTTTTCCCTCTATCAATGTAGGTTATTTTGTTAGTTTTTATGATTATTATCAGCCGGAAAGTTATATTCCTCAAACAGATACATATATTGAAAAGGATACTGCAGTAAATGAAACCATTGAAAAAATGAGGTTAGAGGCAACAGCAATGTTAATGTCTGGTGAGCCAACAATAATTATTTCTACTGTATCTTGTATTTACTCTTTAGGGTCACCTGCAGAATGGGAAAAAAATGCCATAACAATAACAGAAGGAGACATTATGAATCGAAAAGAAATAATTAAAAGACTAATTGAATCACGCTACGAAAGAAACGATTCTTCGCTTTCTTCAGGAAATTTTCGAGTAAAGGGTGAAATTATAGATTTAATTCCAGGATATTCTAACGATATTGTTAGAATAGCACTTTTTGATGATGAAATTGAAAAAATAAGTATTCATGATTCTATTACTCTAAAAAAAATTAGGGATGTAAATAGGATTACAATATTTCCAGCTAAGCATTACATAACCGACAAAAGGATTAGAGAAAACGCAATAAGAATGATAAAAAAGGAACTAAAAGAATGGCTTCCCAAATTAGAAGGAGAATTGGAAAAGGAGAGACTGGCTTCAAGAACCAAATATGATATTGAAATGATAAATGAACTGGGTTATTGTTCAGGTATAGAAAATTATTCTCGTCATTTTGATGGCAGAAAAGAAGGAGAACCCCCATACTGTTTATTAGACTTTTTTGGAGACGATTTCTTATTAGTCATAGATGAATCCCATGTTACAATTCCACAATTAAGAGGAATGTATAATGGAGATCATACAAGAAAAGAAATGTTAGTGACATATGGGTTTCGACTTCCTAGTTCCTTTGATAATCGTCCATTAAAATTTGAAGAGTTTGAAAGATATTTGAAAAATGTAATTTTTGTATCGGCAACTCCTGGTCCTTATGAATTAAATTCTAGTCTACAAGTTGTCGAACAATTAGTTAGACCAACTGGATTAGTTGATCCTATGGTAGAAATCAGATCCTCGAAAAATCAAATTGACGATTTAATTTTTGAAATACAGAAAAGAGTTAGCAAGAACCAAAGAACATTAGTAACAACATTAACGAAAAGAATGGCTGAAGATTTAGCAGAATTCTTATCACAAAAAAATATTCGAGTACGGTATTTACACGCAGAAATTGAAGGGTTAGAACGCACTGAATTAATTCGTCAGCTTAGATTAGGTGAATTTGATGTTTTGATTGGAATTAACTTATTAAGAGAGGGATTAGATATTCCAGAGGTTTCTCTTGTTGTGATATTAGACTCAGATAAAGAAGGTTTTTTAAGAAATGATATCAGCCTCATACAAACGTTCGGGAGAGCTGCTAGAAATATAGATGGGACGGTAATAATGTATGGAGATAAAATTACAAAATCTATGGAAAATGCTTTAGCAGAAACAAATAGAAGACGAAAAAAACAATTAGAATTTAATGCCTTACATAAAATAACTCCAATTTCAATATTAAAACCGATAATTACTAATAAGAAATCCCAGGATCAGCATGAAACCTTTAAATCGATGAGTAAAAATGACCTGAAAAAGCTGTCGGTCGAAACTGAAGCACTAATGAATAAATTTGCTGAACAGCTCGAATTTGAGAAAGCGATACAACTACGCGATAAATTAAAGAAGATAAATGAAGAAATAGGAATATTAGAGGTGAGGTAGACCTGATTGATAAGTTAATAGTTCGAGGAGCGAAACAACATAACTTAAACAATATAAATCTTGAGATACCAAAAAACAAGATTGTAGTCTTTACTGGACTTTCTGGATCTGGTAAATCTACACTAGCCTTTGATACTATTTATGCAGAAGGTCAAAGAAGATATGTGGAATCATTATCAGCTTATGCCCGACAATTTCTTGAACTTATGGAAAAACCTGAAGTAGATTCTATTGAAGGATTATCTCCTGCTATTTCAATTCAACAAAAAACAACAAATAAGAATCCAAGATCAACAGTAGGAACAGTAACTGAAATTTATGATTATCTAAGATTATTGTTTGCAAAAATTGGCGAACCTCATTGTCCAAATTGTAATAGAAAGATAGAGAGTCAAACATTAGAATCAATTACAGAATCAGTGTTAAGAGTTTCTAATCAAAAGTCACGTTTAATTATTCTTGCTCCATTAATTCAAGGAAAAAAAGGTACTTTTGATAGTTTATTGCGAGAATTATATCAAAAAGGATTTTCAAAATTAAGAATTGATGGGCAATTTGTTAATCTTGAAGAATTGCTTAATAAATCTAACGAAGATCAAGCCAATGATAAAAATAAAAGACAATCAGAATATCAAGATCTTAATCTACATAGGCAAAGGAAACATAATATAGATGTTATAATAGACAGACTAAAACCGTCCTTAAATGAAAAAAGTAGGGTTTTCGAGTCAATACAAAATGCAGCAAATTTAGCTAATGGAATAGTTCTTACTCTCATCGACGAAAAAGAGTTTTTCTTTTCTAGACATAATGCTTGTCCACTCTGTAAAATTAGTATAGGAAATATAGAACCCAGATCTTTTTCGTTTAACTCGCCATTTGGTGCATGTGAGGAATGTAATGGTCTAGGAATCAAAATAGAGTTTGATCCCGCTCTAATAATTCCAGATAAAAATAAAAGTATTTTAGAAGGAGCAATTAAACCTTGGCAAGGAAAATTTGCGACTTTTAGATCATCCATGTTAAAATCTGTTGGAAAAAAATTTGGGTTTAACTTAAATACCCCAATAGAAAAAATGAGCTCGGAACAAATAAATGTCATATTATATGGAACAAATCAAAATATTTACTATAAATATGAATCAAAATACTCTCAAAGCAAGTGGGAATATGAAAGTAATTTTGAAGGAGTAATCCCCAATTTACAACGATTGTATAATAGTACTGACTCAGAGAACAAAAGAGAAATGCTTGCGAGGTTTATGAAAGAACATGTTTGTGATAAATGTTCTGGGAAGAGACTAAAGAAGGATTCATTATCTATAAAGATATCGGAGAAGTCAATAATGGACGTAGGAGATTTACCTATTGATGAGTGCTATAGTTTTTTCAATAGGTTAAAACTTGATGATACAAAAAAATATATTGCAAAAAATGTGTTGAAGGAAATTAGATCTAGACTAGAATTTTTAATGAATGTAGGATTAAATTATTTGACATTAAATAGATCTACCTCTTCACTTTCTGGAGGAGAATCTCAAAGAATTAGACTTGCTACTCAGATTGGCTCAAACTTAACCGGGGTACTATATGTTTTAGATGAACCAACAATAGGACTACATCAACGAGATAATGATAGATTAATTAAAACTCTAAAAAGACTACGAGATTTAGGCAATTCTCTAATAATTGTTGAACATGACGAAGATGTAATCAGAAATTCTGATTGGATTATTGACATTGGCCCAGGAGCTGGAATACATGGTGGAAGAATAGTTGCTCAAGGAAATTTGAATGAAGTTATACAGAATGAAAATTCTTTAACAGGGAAATATCTAAAAGGAGACAAAACAGCTACTCTGTGTTCAAAAAAAAATCAAAGCACAAAGTTACTTACAATACATGGTGCAAAAGAGAATAATCTAAAATCAATAGATGTGCATATTCCTATTGGATGCATGACAATAGTCACTGGAGTTTCGGGTTCAGGGAAATCTACGCTTATAAATGAAATTCTTTTCAAATCCATCGCGAGTAATTTTGGAGCAAATGATGTTCCTGGCAAACATGATTCCATAAGTGGTATGGACAATATCGATAAAGTTATAGAAATTGATCAATCCCCTATCGGCAGAACTCCTCGATCGAATGCCGCTACTTATGTTAATGCTTTTACTCCCATAAGAGAAATTTTTTCTAAAACTATAACTGCCAAAGAAATGGGTTATAATCCTGGAAGATTTTCCTTTAATGTAAAAAGTGGAAGATGTGAGTCATGTGAGGGATGTGGAGTAAAGCGAATTGAAATGCAATTTTTACCCGATGTATATGTAAAATGCAATGAATGCGTGGGAAAGCGTTATAATTCTGAAACATTGTTAGTAAAATACAAGGGTAAGAATATAGATGATATATTAAATTTAACAGTTGAAGAGGCTTTAAACTTTTTTCAAAATATTCCTATTATTTACAAAAAATTAAAAACTTTATTTGACGTGGGTTTGGGATATATTAAATTGGGTCAACCCGCTACCACGTTTTCAGGTGGAGAAGCCCAAAGGATCAAACTGGCTTCTGAACTTTCTAAAAGAGACACAGGAAAAACTCTCTATATTTTGGATGAACCAACAACAGGGCTTCATTTTGAGGACGTTAAGAAATTGCTGAAAATTTTAAACACATTGACCAAATTAGGAAATACAGTTGTAGTCATTGAACATAATTTAGATGTTATTGCTAGTGCAGATTGGGTAATTGATTTAGGACCAGAAGGTGGAAGTGATGGAGGAAAATTAGTAATTGAGGGGCCTCCTGAAAAAATAATAAATTACGATGACATAAGCCATACAGCAAAATTTTTAAAAAAGAAGATATTAAGTTCTAAGCTCATTGAGGTAAATAGTTAGTAAATTCCAAAATGATCTCATTTAATCTTAACCAAGATGAAAAAAAAATTCCGAGCAATCCAGGAATTTATTTAATGAAAGATAAAACAGGTAAAATAATTTATATAGGAAAAGCTAAAAATTTAAAAAATCGAATTAAAAGTTATTGCAGTCTGAATTCGGAAAATAATTTGAAATTTAAAGAAAAAAATTTTTGGAAAACTCGAGTGTTAATAAAAAAGGTAAATGATATAGAATATATCCTAACTGATAATGAAATTGAAGCATTCCTTCTTGAATCAAATTTGATTAAAAAGTATAGACCGATTTTTAATATTGAATTAAAAGACCAACAAAGATACACTTATTTAAAAGTGACAGATGAAAAATTTCCTAGATTATTAGTTGCAAGGAGAAATAGGAATGGAAATTTTCAAGGACCAGGCGGTGATATTTATGGTCCCTTTGTTTATGGAAGTTCGAGATTTCTTTCTATAGGGCTATTGAGAAAGATATTCAAAGTTCGAATATGCAATCGACTGCCAAAGACGCCTTGTTTAGAATACTTTATCCATAATTGTGATGCTCCATGTATAAAAAAGATTAATGAAGATGAATATTTAAAAAATATTAAAAAATTAAAAGAGATCCTTAGTGAAAAAAATGGACTTGAAAACTTCATTTCAAATTTAAAAATAGAAATGAATATTGAATCAAAAAAACAAAATTATGAAAGAGCAAAAGAAATCCGTGACACAATAAAAACTATAGAAAGTTTATTAATTCATCAAAAAATGGATTTAAAAAGTAGATCTAACGAGGAATACATAGGTACAAAAATAGATACTTTATCAGGAGTTTCTCATATTCTTATTTTTAAAAGAATCAATGGAGTTATAAGTGACCAAAAAAAATATGAATATGAATTAGTTGGTGATAATAATTTCTCAACATTTTTACTCCAATATTACACCACTGCAGCTCAAATTCCTCACAAGATTTATGTAAATGAAATTCCGGTATCAAAAAAAATATTGGAATTAGCTTTAAAAAAATTATCTAATCACAATGTTAGCATTATTAAGGTTACAGATTCTTCCAACAATGAGAAAAAAGATTTAATGAATTTGATCCTTAAGAATTTATCAATTCAAGTTGAAAGAAAATATAATCAATCTGTTATAGAACTAAAAAATATTCTAAATTTAAAAGAATTTCCTTTCATCATTGATTCTTTTGATATTTCTAATTTTGGAATCACTTATGCAGTAGGTGCATGCGTACGGTTTGTTAATGGTTATCCTTACAAAAGTGGATACAGGAAATTCAGAATAAGGAATTCAAAATCCAAACAGGATGATTATTCAATGATCAAAGAAATAGTAGATAGAAAGTATTCTTTCAATAAAATTGCTGAAGAAGATGACGAAATTAATAATAAAAATAATAATAATAATAATAACTCAAATACCTTTAAAATGGATAATTCCTTTCCCAATCTTATAGTGATTGATGGAGGAAAAGGTCAATTGGGCTCAGCACAATTTGTATTAAAAAAGAAGGGTTTGAATATACCTGTGATTTCTATAGCCAAAGAAAATGAGGAGATATATACCTCTTGCTCAGCAGACCCTTTGCAAATTTCAAAGAAGAATCCTGCATTGCATTTACTTCAATTCGTAAGAGATGAGGCGCATCGATTTGGTTTAGCCTATAATATAAAATTAAGAGCAATCAATAAAAACTAATGAATATGATTATTTATTTACAAAAAAATTTACTATTTTTATAAGCTCTACTAGCCCTATAAAAATGATATTTAATAATAGAGATTTAACTCTACAATCACAAAAAGATAATTATCTATTTATTTATAGTTTGATATTAAATGCCAATTCCTAGAATAATAATTGCTGGTACTACAAGCGGTGTAGGAAAAACCTCTATAACTTTAGGAATTCTTTATATTCTAAAGAATCTTGGTTTCAAAATTCAAGCATTTAAAGTAGGTCCAGATTTCATTGATCCCTCCTATCATCATTTTGTTACTAATAGTCCGTCTTATAATCTCGATTCATGGTTAATGGGAAAAAAAGGACTAATCGATACTTTTGAGAAGTACACCATAGATAAAGATATAGCAGTTATTGAAGGAGTGATGGGGTTATTCGACGGTGCAGATGGTAAAAATGATTTCGCAAGTACTGCCCACATAGCAAAAATTTTGAATTCTCCAATAATTTTAGTTATAGATGCAAGTAAAGCTGCAAGATCCTTAGCTGCTATTGCCTATGGGTTTTTGAATTTTGAGAAAGGAATACACATAAAAGGTATTATCCTTAATAAATTATCCAGTCATAGACATTTTCATTTTATCAAAGATGCTTTCGCCAAAAAAATAAAAATTCCAATTGTCGGTGTGGTATATAAGAATAAGGATTTAATTTTCTCAGAAAGGCATTTAGGCCTAATTCCCAGAGAGGAATTAAATAATAAAAAAAGAAAGGAGATCCTAAAATCAGCTAAGATTCTCTCAGAATCTTTAGATACGGAAAAAATTATGAGTTTAATTGTACAAATACCATATGAAAAACTTACAAAGAAAAAAATTGATAACAGTAGAGATCATAATATCCAAACTATCAAAATTGCCGTTGCTTTAGATGAATCTTTTAACTTTTATTACCAACAAAATCTTGATATTTTACAAAAAATGGGGGCTCACCTTATTTTCTTTAGTCCTTTACATGACGTTAGGTTACCCGAAGAAATTAATGGGATTATAATAGGTGGGGGATTCCCGGAAATATTAGCACACGATTTAAGTAAAAATATTTCTATGATCAGATCTATTAAAAAAAGAGCTGAAAGCCAGATTCCACTATATGCAGAATGTGGGGGTTTGATGTACCTTTCTCAATCGATAAAGGAAGGAATGCCTAAATATGAATATAACAAAATATCTAGATCAAGTGTAAATTCTAATAAAACTTACAAAATGATAGGATTAATAGATGCTATAACAGAAATGACAGATAATTTAACGCTAAATTATACCCAAGGCAAAGTAATTAATAAATCAATTCTTGGGGATATAAATAGCATTAAAGGTCATGAATTTCATTTTTCTGAAATGGAAAATGTTTCAATGGATTCTAAATTTTCATATTATCTAAGTAAAGGAAAAGGAATAATTGATCAAAAAGACGGCATTGTAGTTTATAATACCCTAGCTTCCTATACTCATCTTCATTTTTCCAATACTAAATTGCCACGACACTTTATTTTAAACTGTAAAAAGTTTTCAAGAAAATAAAAATCATCGTTGGGACAATATTTATTTAGTGATAAATTTAAATTTATTCAATCTTCACAATAAAGAAACAGTTAATGAAAGCTTTAAAATTATTATCAAATAAAAAAATATCACTTGTTGAGATTGATGTGCCTATTATTAAAGATAAAGAAATTTTAATTAATTTAGGTTCATGTGGGATTTGTGGGTCTGATGTCCGAAATGTTTTTGCTGATTCCTGCAAACCTACTTCCAAATTAGGACATGAAATAACTGGAACAATAGTTAAAGTTGGAAAAAGTTTTAATGGTAAAGACTACGAAGGAAAGAGGGTTTTTGTTAATCATCATGCGCCTTGTAATAGTTGTCATTATTGTATCCATGGCAATGAAACAATGTGTAATAAATTTACAGATAATATTTTTCCTTGTGGGATCTCAGAAAAAATTATACTTTCCGAATGGATTGTAAATAATCAGAGTATTTTTGAACTTCCAGATTCGATGAGTTTTGAGGAAGGATCTATGATAGAACCTCTTGCTTGTTGCATTAGAGGATGGAAGAAACTATCATTTGTAAAAGGTGATGCAGTATTAATATTTGGAATCGGACCGATCGGTATTCTTCATGCTATGTTGGCTAAAATATATGGGGCTTCAACCATTTATTGTGTAGACATAAATAAAAATAAAGTGAACTTTGGTAAAAAAATAAATCTAGGAATATGTGTAGACGGAAGGACATCAGAGCTTGAGGATTGCATTGATTTGAATGATGGAGTTCGTCCCGATTTAATCATTATTGCCACATATGATATGAGTGTATTACCTAAATCAATCGAGATCATACGTAAAGGGGGAACTATCTTAATTTTTGGAGAACCTCAAAAAGAAATTCATGTAAATGTAGATATTAATAAAATTTACTCAAAAGAAGTCAGACTGTTAACAACTTACGCTGCAACTAATGAGGAAATACATGAAGCATTATATATGATAACAAAAAAAGAAATTGATGTTAATAAAATAATTACACATAGATATAGCATACTGGAATCAAAGGCTGCCTTCAAAAAGTTGCATGATAGAAATGATGTAATTAAAGCCATCATAATCAATAAATAATTTTGTATGTCGCGATATAACAAAAATGAATATATAATAATATATTTTATTCTACTACTTTTATGCCCTTCCAAAAAGCAACATAATTTTTGATATGTCTAGCTTTGTCTAAAGGTTCTGGATAATACCAAGCTGAATCTTGATTAAGCTCATCGCCAATCTCAATGGTATAATAGCTCGCGGTGCCTTTCCAGCCGCATCTTGTGTGAGTAGAACTATCTCTAAAAAATTGTCTATTAATAGATTCAGGAGGAAAGTAATGGTTTCCTTCAATTTCTACTGTTGATTTACTTTCCGCCAAAATGGCATCTTTCCATATTGCTTTCATATTTGACTTAACGATTATTCTCCTTTAAAACATTACTTTACTAAACCATTGACATATAGCATGTCGTGTGATAGGGAATATCCCATCTAATGATTTTTAATTTAATTAATTAATAAATTAGGACTTGGTTGTTGAAGGTTTATCTATAATTTATGATCGCTCTATAGTTTTTTTTAATGCCTCGTTCATTTTTTTAAAACTTGCAAGAATATCATCCTCCATTTTTTGGGGAGTAAACCTGACTCCTATACCCGAAAATATTTCCTTATTCACAAAATTGACTTTGTTTTCTCCAAGTTTTTCAATTAGAAAAATTCTTTCTCCTGAAAATATTTGTGGGAAAATGAATGAACCTTTCCATCTTAATTCGTGGTTAGGAGTAATTTTAATAACTTTGGGATGATATATTCTCTTCTTTCCTCCTACAGTATTGAGATGGATTTCTAATTGATTTCCAATTAAAGGTTCTCCTTTAATTTTTTGTAGTATAGGATTCCATTGATAATAATTTTTAAAATCGGTGATTACATTCCATAAAATTTCAGGGCTTGAATTTATTTGTATTGCTGTACTAAGTTCTTTCAATATTTAATAAATATGAACATCATTTTTAAGATTTGCTTAAATTCTAATGCTAGGGAAGAATTTAGATTATTTCATTTTATGTAGGTATAATAACATTAATGCATTAGTTATTGAAGATGCTACAGAACTTCCACCTTTCCTGCCTATATTGGTGATATGAGGAATACTACTTTGTGAGAGTTCTATTTTTGATTCCATTGCAGAAACAAATCCTACAGGAACACCAACGACTAAAGATGGAATTGTTATCTTCTCATTAATCATTCGCATGACTTCATGTAATGCAGTCGGAGCATTCCCTATCACAACTATTCCTCCATTCATTTCCTGTGCCAAATTACGCATAGCCGTTTCGGCACGTGTTTTATTTATACGCTTAGCTTCATTAATTATATCACTCTCAGAGATCTTACAAATACACTTTAAATTAAGGTTAGTCAGCGAATTTTGTGAAATTCCTACTTTTACCATTTCTACATCAGTAATGATATTACATTTATTTTCAATTGCTTGAAATCCAGAAGCAATAGCATCATTGGTAAATACTAGTTTTTCTTTGTGAGCAAAGTCAAAATCAGCCGTAGCGTGAATTACTCGTCTAACAATATCCCATTCAAATTCTTTATTGTAGGTATGTGTTCCAATTTCACTATCAATTATGTCAAAACTATTTTTTTCAATATCAAAGGATTTAATAGACATAGATCTATTATCAGGATTTTCTGTGATCTCTTTCTTAAACAATTTTTTTTTCAACTTCATTTGCTCGCTGCAAAATTAGATTTACCATTTTCTCATCAACTCCAATATGGTCTGCAATAAAAATATTAGAAAAAGAATGGCTTTTTAATGCATTTTTTAATTCTTTTATCACATCATATTTTATATGGATACCTTTGTGTAAAAAATAAGGCATTATTAACACAATTCTTGGATTTTTTTTTATTATAGAATTAATACCTTCATTTATACTAGGTTGTGCTAATTCAAGAAAACAATAATGAACATTTCTATAAGACTGTTTTATAGCATTAATAGTGAAAATGAAAGCCTCTGTTGCTCTTCTATCAGAGCTTCCATGCCCAATAACAAGTACATCACACTCTTTATCATTAAGTTGAATGTCATTAACGAACTTTACTTGATTTAGTCTATCCCTTATTACAAACGTTAGAACTTCAGAATAACAAAGAGGTTTTGTAATAACTAATTTTACCCCTTTTTCCTTAGAAATTGCTGCAGTTTTCTGAACTGCATTTTTTAGCTTCATTCCTGGATATAAGAAATAAGGCATAACTGTTATCAAATCAACATTTTCCTTCATACAGTTAATAATTCCTTCATCAATATAAGGTGGAATTACTTCCAGAAAACAGAAATTTGAATAAATATATCCTCCTTTTTGCTTAGCTCGATATGATATTTTGAATAGTTCGTCTTGTACCTCTAATTCTTTACTACCTCTGTCTATTATTAAAAGCGCCTTCCTCATTGAGAATTCACCCGACATACAGCTATAGTTAAATTAGGAGGAAATTTTTGTTTTGGGATAAGTAATGTACCCTGAGAATGCAATAATGCTGATGCTTCAGAAACACTAGCAATCCCCTCGAATTTCTTAACTGTATCAGAAGGATTAGGGACTGAAATTTGCGCTAATTCTTTTTTTTCAAAAAGATACAGAGGAAGATGAAATTCTTTCGAGAATTCTTCCAATCCCTTGACCGGAATTTTCTTTTTGATAGAAGAAAGACTTTTGATGGAGGCAAAGCTCAAACCGTTTTTATCGAAAATAGCCTTAATGCCATTTAAAATATCTTCTTTTGTTGTATCCCAATGTATGCCTACACCAATTACTAAAGTTTTAGGACGATATATTACTGATTTCGAAAGAATTGTACTATCTTTTATTATTTTGTCTGTAATAACTATTCCTCCTTTATATAAATTGTCTTTGAGCTTTTCAACATCATTTATCATAACAACATTGGAAGGAAGGTTGTCGATATTCCACCATCTACGTTCCCCTACATCTTGAAAAATTGCTATACTTTCTTCATTAACCATATGTGCACTTACTTTTGTTACATTCTCATAGTTGTCGATGCTCCAACCTAATTCGTTACCAATTAAGTCTACACTAATGGTTTTATTTACATCAGCAGCGGTAGTTATCACAGGTGTTGAATTTAGGAAAGCAGCAATATATCTTGATAATGCATTTGCTCCTCCTAAATGTCCAGAAAGAGTACTGATAACAAAGGTTGCTTTATCATCAATAACTAAAATAGCAGGGTCAGTTTTTTTATCCTTAAGAAGTTTTGAAATTAATCTTATTACAGCACCTAAAGAAAAAATACAAATCAAAGCATCGTATGAATGAAATAGGTCTGAGATTTTTTGCGGAGTGGTTTCTTCATACCAAATAATAGTAGAATCATCATTATAAAACTTCTGAGGGACATAAATCTGGGCATTCACAATATTTTTTTTAATAACTCCAGCTATTCCTATACCATTTTTTGTTATAGCGATAACTGCAATTTTCTCTTTCAATTGTTTTGGTTATTAATTAGTCAAAATTAATTCTTTGCATATCTAAAAACGTATTTCAAATTAACTAATATTAAGATACTCTGAATCTTCTAAAACTAAATTAAGGACTCTGATAAATTATCTATTTTTAAGTATTCATCTAATTCACGTATTAAGGATATTTGCCTAATATTTTACCATCAAATCCAAACATAACGACCTCAATTTCCAATGATTTGTTTGAATAATTATACATTTCGAAATAAACTTGCTTGCACAATAAATTGAAAAAATTTTTGACATTGTTTTGAATTATTATTTCAGATACATGTCTTGCGGTA
>JAICEO010000023.1 GCA_025924135.1 Nitrososphaeraceae archaeon
AATTCGATATCTTTCTGCTTTAAAATATGATGTTGGATTATGTACATAATAGAGATATCTTCATCTTTTAACTTTAATTCTATCTCATTATTAGTATAGTTTGTAATTTCTGCTTGCATTAAATAGTCAAGTACATATTTAGGATATAAATCATACCACATGGTAATTAATCAGTGACTGAAAAAATAAATTCATTAGATAATATTGTTTTAACCAATATCACCAGTAAAAATAATTCCAATGATCATGTTTTGTTGAATTTAGGTTTAAAAATAAATGGTAAAATTAGAGAATTATTTAAACAATCTGTATGGGAAAAAGCATATAATAAATTTGATAACACATTTCGGATAACAATAAATGTAGACTTAAAATCAAAAAACAAAGTCATATACTCTGTTAAATTTGTTAGGAAGGCGGTTTTTTTTTGGACAAGGAATCCCAAAATTAAGCATAGGATATGGATTTTTATCGTAAAAGATGATGCCCCTTTTTATCCTGAATCCGAAGAAGAAGCAAAGTCTTTGTTATTTGACATAGATAAGGTCCTTGAATTAAAATTTCCTACCATTACCGATAACGTCTCTACACTTTATGCGAATGTAATTGTTTCTTGGGGAAAACATAACTTTAGTGAACCCACTAAACTAGTTGGAAAGTCTAACGAGGAGAAAATACAAATAATGCCTTCGTAAAGTAGTTAAGTTCGTTTTCGAATGAATAAAAAATAATAGTAAATTTTAAAAATGTTAACTAACAATTAACAAATATGGCAAAATTTGATGGAATAAAAGGCCAAGAGTTATTGGATATTGAGGTTCAAGCAAATGAGTTGACATTTATCTTTAAAGATAATCGCTTTCTCTTTGTTAAAAACGAAAATGACAAAATAATATGTGATTCATTACCAGAGTAACTTTTTTCGCTCCTTCTTTTCTAATAAAAATAAACTTCATCAAAATTCTATACACCATGCCTTTCATATAACCCAAAATGCATTAATATACAATTATTATACATAATTAAGTTTCTTTAAACAAATTGGGGACCACTTCTAAGCCATCTTTAAACCAATACATGATTCAAAAATGTATTTTTAATATCTTCTTCAATATCCATTAGAAGTTTAAAAGGTGATATTACTACAGCTATTAATATTCATTATGTTGATATAATAAATCCTTGATAATTTGATTATACTTATTCAAAACTCCGTCAATACATCTAACTTAAACATAATGAATTTAAAATATTAAAACGACTCAAGTATGTTGAAGATTAGATCTGCAGAATTAAAACATGATGACTATATTGGAAAATACGTTTCTATTAAAGGATGGATTCATAGAATTAGAAAGCAAAAAGAAAATACATTCTTATTAATTCGAGATGATCGAGGAGATATTATACAATGCATTATTGACTCCTCAAAAACAAATAATTTAACTATAGAGTCTTCTATTGAAATTTTTGGGATTGTTCAAAAAGATCCTCGTGCTCCAGAAGGCGGTTATGAATTAAAAGCAAATGAAATTAATATTTTTAGCATTTCAAAAAATGATTATCCAATTGGAGAATATCAAAGCCTTGATCTTCTTTTAGATAAAAGACATCTTGCTATAAGAACTCGACGTATGACGATGGTTTCTAAAATTCGTTCTTCTGTTCTTCACTTTTCACGAAAATGGTTTACCGATAACGACTGGATTGAAGTAACCGCTCCAATAATAGTAAAAGGCTCAGTAGAGGGAGGTTCTACATTGTTCCCTATAAAATATTTTGATGAAAATGCATATCTTTCCCAGAGCGCACAATTATATTTAGAAGCTATGATTTTTTCTCTTGGACCAGTGTGGTCTATAACACCTTCTTTCCGTGCTGAGAAATCACGAACAGTTAGACACTTAACGGAATTTCTTCATTTAGAAGCTGAGGCTCCATGGGTATCGTTAGATGATCTTATAACGATTCAAGAAGAGCTAGTCTCATATCTTATACAAAATATTTTGAAAAAAAATAAAAAAGAATTTGATTTTTTGAAAAGGAATGTGTCAGAATTAGAGAAAATTTCTCCTCCATTTGACAAGATTACTTATGAAAAGGCAATAGATAAGCTACGCAATGAAGGACTCACAATAATAGATAGAGAATCATCTAGGCTAATTGAATATGGTGATGATCTTAGTATCGAATCAGAAAGGCTCCTGACGCTAAATTCATCTAAACCATTATTTGTTATTGGATATCCATTGAAAATAAAACCATTTTATGTTAAAGAAGAACCATCAAAAGAAGGAGTAGGATTAGCAGCAGATTTACTTGCGCCAAATGGTTTTGGTGAAATTACATCTGGAGGGATAAGAGAAGATGATCTCCAAAAATTGGAAAAGAGAATGGTTTTGGAAGGTTTACAAAAAAGTAATTATGAGTGGTATCTGGATTTACGTAGATATGGCTCAGTACCGCATGGCGGCTTTGGATTGGGAATAGAAAGATTGATGAGATGGATTCTAAATCTAATTGACATAAAAGATACCTTACCTTTTCCAAGAACTCTCAGAAGAATATATCCATAACCGTTGTTGTTTTTTGTAACAATCCCCTTGGATTATATTATTTTAAATTGTATTATTCAAGTTTAAATCTTTGAAGAGAATAATAATATAATAAAATGCATAATAACATTCCCGAAAAAACTGAATCTTTATTCTTTGAATTAGCTGGAGATTTGAGACTCTCTATGTTATTAAAGCTCTCTCAACACAAGTATAGATTATCTCAGTTATCAAGTGAATTGGATGCTACTATGCAAGAGGCACATAGAAACATAATCAGATTAGTGGAATCTGGATTAGTTTTTAAAGATGGAGAAGGTGATTTAGGATTAACTTCTTATGGTAAATCTATCGTTTTTTTAATTCCTGGATATGAATTTCTTCTACAAAATAAACAATATTTTATTGAACATTCACTAGAAGAATTGCCATTAAAATTCATTCAACGAATTGGGTCCTTACAAAATAGTGAAATTGTATTTGGAGTAATGGCAATTTTACAACGTTGGAAGACACTTTACTGGAACTCCAAAATTTATATTAAAGAAATTATGTCCCAAGTTCCATTAGATTTAATTGAAACAGTAAGTAATAAAATTGAGTCAGGTATTAAATTTTCATATATTTTTTCAAAAGATACGATTATTCCTAAAGGAAGAGCAGAATTATTACAAAAAATTGGCTGGGTGAATCAAATTTCTAAAGGTATGGTAGAAAGAAAGATGATTAATAAGGTTACTATTATGACAATATTCAACGAACAAGAAGCTTGTCTGCTATTTCCAAATCTAAAAGGTGAACCCGATTTGAATATTATGTTTTATAGTAAGGATCAAAATTTTCATGATTGGTGTAAGGATTTTTTTGATTATCAATGGGAGTTGGCTGGTCCTTTTGATGAAAAAAAATTAAACGAAACATAGAATTCTCTTTTACTTTTTTATTCAGCATGTTTTTATATATCATTTTATTATAAACTCTCATGCCTGGCGCTTTTGTACTTTTAAATACTGAGTTGGGGAGTGAAGATTCCATAGTAAAAGAACTGAGGAATTTAGAAGGTGTTAAAGAAGTTTTTCAAGTCTATGGTGTTTATGATATTATTGCAAAAGTAGAATCAGATACAATGGATAAGGTTAAAGAAATTATTACATGGAAGTTAAGAAAATTACCAGGAGTTAAATCTACGCTAACAATGATTGTAATGGAGTAAATTTTTTTAATATTATGATTTGTCTCTCTAAATATTGGTATAATTGCTATGATTTAAAAAGAACTTAGGATAGTAAACTATAGTATGGGATTTTCTGATTTCCTAAAAGGTAAAAAAGGTAAAAAAGAAAGTGGGATGAAATGTAAACTTTGCAATATTGTTTTCCAAGACAAAGAGCATCTTTCACGACATAACAAAAAGGCACATGGAAAAACAGATGACTTTTTACCAAGCAGTAATCCTTTTCAAGTGTAACCCTAGACGTTCGGATCCATTATATTAAATGTTTCCTATCCATGATGATACTCCTCGTCTTCACGGACGACCATATATTAACTACTCACTTATAGCTTTAAATGTTATAATATTCATCTGGGAGTTAATAAGGACAAATTTTTTTAGCAACCAGTTAATGGTAAATGAAATATTTTTTACCTATGGTACAGTTCCAGATCTTGTATTTCAGGGTGATTATTTTGCTTTAATTACATCAATGTTTCTCCACGGAGGAATTGCTCATATAATAGGAAATATGGTTTTTCTATATATTTTCGGGGACAATATTGAGGATAGATATGGACACTTTAAGTATCTTATTTTGTATTTGTTCTGGGGAATTGCCGCTGGATTAATTCACAGTTTTTATGCAGTTTCAGTGGGCGGAGGGGAGATTCCTGCCGTTGGTGCCTCGGGAGCAATATCAGGAGTTCTCGGAGCATATTTAGTACTTTTTCCTAGGGCAAAAATTTTTACAATTATAACTGCTTTTTTTATTACTACCGTTCGAATCCCCGCTCTTGCTTACATACCTATCTGGTTTATTCTTCAAGTGGTATTCAGTATCTTGAATCCCGAAGGTGGAGTTGCATATTTAGCTCATATCGGAGGTTTTGTCGTCGGCGCAGGTGTTAGCTACTTAGCCAAGTCATTTTTTCCTTCGATTTTTCAAGGACATATTGAGGCTGGTTCTAATTATTTAAAAAAATCTAGACCATACTCTAGACGATTATATCCAGACACGAGTAGACATTCAATAAGTCAGCCTGACATTATTGAAGGTAATAACTATTATGAAATTCTATTAGAATTAAAAGGATTGAGAAATATCCAAAATTTAAGAGCGATATATGAAGAAGGGACTCATACCTTACAAATTTTTTCAGAGGGATCTTCTAACCCTATTGTATCTATTCCACTCAGGGAAGATATGCACATCTCCCTCATCCAGGATGTGTCATATAAAAATGGTGTCCTTAGGGTCAGAATGTTAAAAAGTTAAAGGGTGAGTTGTAAGGTTAAACACTAGGAAATAAAATAGATACATTAGAACAAAGATTTATAATATATTTTTTCATCTGTTATTGTAATGTCTGGACAGCCCCAATCGAGGGGAGATGATAGAATTTCTCGTAGAGATTTCTTAAAGTTATTGGCAGCAGCTGGTACTGTGTTGACATTTACACCTTTTGTAGACTGGGGTAAATTTTTGCCTAATCCGAGTGGTTCAACAACTAAAAAATCCAAGGTTGAATTACCTGACGGCTCTCAAGCTAACGTAAAAACTTTTAAGGTTAATCATTCTGAAGCTATTATATATCCAATCTCTGACGACCCTGTTCTCAATAAAGAAGCCTTTAGAACTTGGCAATTCATACGTCTTCCTGTTGAACTCGGGGGAGATAAGAATGATGCCTCAGCCTTTCGTGCCTTTAGCATGGTTTGCTTACATCTTTGGTGTCTATGGAAGTACTGGCCTGGTGAAGGTAGAAAACGGGGTGAATGTCCATGTCATGGAAGCCTGTATGATCCTGCTACAGGAAAGGCCTTTGCCGGACCTGCAGCTCTTCAATCACCACCGTCAAATGTTCTTCCAAAGCTGGATTTGGAGGTCGATAAAGATGGCTATCTTTGGATTTTACCTCCTAATTGGAGTGTAAACGGAAATGGGATAGTAGGATATGGCCGCTTCCTTGCATAAAGAAAATAGTCTAGTTCGCCTCTTCCGGTGGATTTACGCCGGGGTTGATAGAACAATTTTTATGGGTTTAAAATTCACTTTTCCTACACGGTTTGTTAGTCCTTTAGGATTTCTAGGAATGCTTACTTTTGTCCTCTTCATAATCCTTGGTATCTCTGGTGCGCTCCTAATGTTATGGTATGAACCAATTCTTGATAGGGCTTGGGATAGCGTAGAAAATATAAATGATACTATTCCATATGGTTTCCACCTGCGAAATATTCACTATCATGCATCAAATGCTATGGTTATGATGGCAATTCTTCATATGTATTATCAGTATTTTAGTGGCAGATATAAAATAAGAAATGAAATCTTATGGGTTACGGGTATACTTATCGGAGTTCTCACGATTTTAGAAGCCTTTACAGGGTACGATATTATTTTTAGTGAAAGAGCGGAATTGGCTATATCTATAGCTGCTTCCCTCACTAATTCTATACCTATTTTAGGCCCAGATATGAGAGATGCATTTTTTGGCTCTGGATTCCATGACTTTGTATTACGCTTTTATGCCTTCCATGTATTTCTACTTCCAATTGCATTAATAGGTTTAATGACTGTTCATTTCCCTCGCTTTCTTGTTTTTGATGTTCCAATGGTTATGGCTATCACAGGGGCAATAATGATCACTGGTGGAGTATTTCCAGTGGATATGGGTTTAAAATTTGACCCCAATGTACCACCAGGAATTACTGTACCAGAATGGTATCTTACTGGATTGTATGCTTTCCTCAGATCTCAGTACGATAAATTCGTCACGGGTGTTGCTTGGCCAGGCCTATTTATTTTTACTTTACTTATCATTCCTTTCATAGATAGATACAAAAAATTTTCTTGGAAAGATAGGCCACTTATAACCGCAATTGGAATTACAAGTATTGCTCAAATTGTCGTCACTACGTACTGGGGATTCTATATCGACCCTGATAGAACAAAATCTCTATTAGACAGATTGGTAATTGATCCTATTTTTCTATATAGTGTAATGATCTTACTAGTGCCATTATCATTTGGATTTACATATCTTATGATAAAATTGGCTAAAAATGCAGAAGCTAATGCAAAACGTCAACCCCAAAAGAAGGAAAGTGTAATCACTCTCCCTGAAAAATGGATTTATTTTGTACTGATAGCATTAGTAGGATTTCAAATATACCTGAATATTGCAGCATATTATGCTCTACTTAATGGTATGAAAAACATATCCTTGTTCATTATCGGTATTATTATGCTAGTTTTTGCAGGCATGTTCCACATGTATAGACATGGACGATCAATAGCTAATAATCCTCCTCCTCCTTCTATACCTCAGACAGAAAGGATCAGGGCTTTACAAGAGAAAAAAAGAGCTTTACTAGAATCAAATACCGGCAAACCTAGATTAGAAGCATCTGATAACTCCCTGCATACAATTAAGAGCAATGGAATCTTGGATAAGGTTCTCAATGTAGCCCGCAAAAATAAGAGTTCATTTGAAAAAATGTGGAATAGGGATTAGTAACGTAAGAAAAATCAAAAATTAAAATAACGAAACAATATATTATTTCATAGAGGTATGGAAAGATCACAACAATTTAGTAGTATCGGCGGATTAACTATAATATTTTTTATCATAGCAATAGCTATTAGTTTTGCATTCTACCAGTTCATTTTTCTTAAAGAATTAAATCTTAAGCCTTCAGTTCCGGAAGCAGTAGCTAATCCTCCACAGTCCTTGAAGGAAACTATTGTAGAAGGTGCTAGTCTTCCAACTAATCCTCAATTCTATGACCCAGCCCAAGGCAGAGCATCATTAGGAATTGATAATAAAGTAATTTGGGAAAATCATGACAGTACCCCTCATACAGTAACAACAGATAATGATTATGAAGATCCTTTGTCTGGAAAGTTTGACTCAATGGATACTATAGGACTAGTTCCACCTGGAGGCACATTTGAATTTGTATTTACCGAAGAAGGAGAGTATCCATATCATTGTGAACCACATCCTTGGATGACGGGTACGGTAACAATAGTTAAGAATTTTTCATAAAGCCTTTTCTTTCTTTTTTATTTGCAGAACCAAAATATCGTTAACCACTTCTTTATGTTCTTGAATGATGGAAGTCCTAAATTTAACTTTAGAAATATCGTTTTTGGGTATATGTGATGTAAATGCAATAAAATCAATTGTACTCTTTTGTTCCAAATCTTTTTTGTAGATTGAAAGACGCGCATAGGGATGATTAATTTTTTTTCCGTTTAATTCTGTATAGTTACAAATATCGTTTGAATTTTCAATTTGTGAATTTATTACTATAGTATCGAATCTTCCGGTATAATTCACTTGAATTCTGCCATGAAATTCTTCGTTAGGATGAATTTCATTTTCTATAATTGAAAGAGATAATTCTTTTTTTTCCTGCATAGTAATAAAGAAATTCTTTACGATAATTGTATATATTTATTCAGAATAATATATGCAGCAATTAAACATGTGAATAATGTAATTTGAAAGATTAAAGTAAAAATCTTTAAATTTGCTTAAGCTTTTTCCTGTTGTAAAGGGCTCGTAGCTCAGCATGGACAGAGCGCCTGCCTTCTATTCAGTTTGAGAAGATAGCCGGAAGTCGAGGGATCGAAGCCCTCCGGGCCCGCCATATTGTTAGACTTAATTTATAGTTCTAAACAGGGTAAGAACTATACAATAGAAAAAGTAGCAAGAAATAACAATATTAACTTCAGTAAACACCAATCTTAATATGGAAAAATAGTATCACAAATTATTATTATCTAGATTATAGTATTTTTTATACAACTTGTTAAAATTGGTTGTAGGAAGAATTTACTGGAAAACTCTACTTTACTTGGTTGAAGATGCAAGAAAGTTAAAAGTTTTTTTAGTATTAAAGAGATATATAAATCAACAAATATTAGTGAAGAACATGGACACAAAATAAAAAATTGTTAAATAAATATAGCATATTTAAAATTAATATAAATTGTTAAGAATCTTAAATAACGATTATTAGGAGGAAATCCAGTATTTTATAAGGTAGGCTGTTTACAAAATTAAGTATTACCTCACGATTAATTATAGGTTATTTTATGAACTAAAAAATAAAATTCGATATATTTATTACTACACCATCATCTTTCATATTTTTACCATATAGGTATAATTATTAAATAATTCAAATAGATCTAAAACACTAGATGATGATTCGCTAATCGTATTATATGTGTATTTTGCATACAAATTAAAATGAGAGTAGTAACATTTTGTCAAATGTTTGCAAAAGATAAAATATTATTTTATTATAAATAATCTTTAAATCCGTTTAGTGATCAAGAAGTTAAGAACTCACCAATTAACTTAATGGTAAATCCCATTGCCCCGACTACCCCCATACCTAGTAGGATAAATCTCATATGGGTCATATAATCGTCTTTAGATGTTTTTTTTGCTAATAAGAGAGTTTGATACATATCAAGAAGTCTTCTTTTTATAAAAGGAATTATGTTTAGGACATTCATAATGTAATTTTTTACTACTTTACATAGTATTTGAATTTAACTGTATAAAGTAAATCTTTGAAAATTTAAGTCAGATTAATACACTTGTTCAGAATAATCGGGGTCTTTTTCGGTTCTTTGCATTTCAACGAAAGTTTCCGTATTTTGAATTCCTTCGATTTTACCAATTCTCTCAATTACAATATTATGCAATTCTTCTAATGTACTAGCATTGACATTTACAATCATATCAAACCTACCAGTCACCTCTGATAATGATCTGACTTCAGCAATGTTCAGTAATTCTTTGTGAATATGATCCTTTCGTTTAGGATCACGATTAATTCCTACCGTCGCTTTAATATTAAGCCCAAGCATATTTTCATTCACTATTATGGTAAATTTTTTAATTAAGTTTCTTTTGGAAAGACGCTTTATTCTACTATATAAAACCGAAGAATTTATATTCAAATTTTTACTCAACTGGGGAACCGAGATACTAGCATCACGGGTAAGTTCAGTTAGTATTTTCATATCCAGTTCATCAAACCTTTGCACGTTGTATCCGGAATACGTTATAAAATTGGATTAATAAATGTAATTATATATTAAACATTTAATTTAAAATTTCGATTACTTTTTATTAATTTTTTCCAATCTCGTTTGAATATATTATAATATTTAATGCTTTTTATAAATTAGATAAGATTATAGTAAATAATATATAATTTATATTTTAACATTCGAATAATGTTTGGAATAGGTAAGATCAAGGCTGGAGATTATGTCTTTGCAGTAGAACCTGAAAGCGCATTCAAACGAATTATTTTAGGAAGGGTTCAATTGGTTAATAATAATTCGCTTTCTATTTTAGGATCTTATATAAAACCATTAGGGCTCATCTCAAAGAGCCAAAAAGGGATACTAGGAAAAAGATCTCAAGAAGTATTAAATGATCCAGATCCCAATAATTGTATTTTTATTTTGATTGATAGAATTGAAACAGGAAATTTCTATGGTAAAATAGATCAAAGTATAAATAAGGTAAGTTGGATAAATGAGAGAAGATTTTTTGTTTTGGAAGGTTGGATAAAAGAAAATATCGCAGATCTCTTTGCAGATGTTATTTATTCTCAATCTGAAGAAGAAAAACACCATTATCGCGCTATTTTAATAGAGAAAATGAATTCCCTTTATGATAAAGATTTAAAAGAACATGTTTATGCGGTCGCTAGAAGTGCAAAGATTTTATAACAAGTTGAAAGTTTTATATTATGGTTTAATAATAATCCGTTTTTGATAACTAATGGAATACGTGTATGCGGCATTATTATTACACAAATTGAAACAAGATATTAACGAAGATAATATTACTAATGTAATTAAAGCGACTGGTTCTTCACCTGATGCTGTTAGAATAAAGGCTCTTGTAGCGGCATTAGGAGATGTGGATATTGAAGCTGCTTTAAAAGCTGCTCCAATGACTGTGCCAACAACAGCAGCTGCAGCATCCTCAGCTACCGGAGCTACTGCACCGGAGACAGCTAAAAAGGAAGAGGCCGAGGAAGAAAAAAGCGAGAAGAAAGAAGAAGAAGCCCTCGAAGGATTATCCTCATTATTTGGATAAACGTTCTTTATTTTATTTATTGGCCATTATTCATATTACATGAATAATTCGATATTCTGCAATCCAAATTATTTAAAAATTTTAAATGTTGTCTAAGAAGGGTTGGGGCGGATGAATTGGCAAGTTGTTAACAATAAGCAGGGTTAATTGGATGTACAGATTTTTTTATGTGATGAGTGTCTCCTTTGTAAAGAAATTATTATTCTAATTTGGTTAATTAGAAAATTGATTTACTATACTTTTGTTGTTATAACGAAGAATATGTTAATGCATGTTTTGTGGAAATAGAAATTGTATAAATATACATATTATATACATAAATAGCAGAATAACACCAAATCTTAGTCCTATTTTTTTTCTAAACATTGGAAGAACTGCTATTATTGTAACTATGGTAACGAGAATAATTTGATAATATAAAATTTCTGTGATTTCGATTACTTTATCAAAGCCGAACGAATACATTGCTGCAAAGACTGCTACAGCCAGTAATAATGTATTATTAAGTATTTTAGAACCTAATACGTTTGCAATAGCTATTGACGCACCTGCAGCTCCTTTTCTTGCTAATATCATCATTGAAATTTTTTCAGGCATTTCTCCAGCAATTGGACTTATGATTACTGCCAGTACTACAGCTGATATTCCAAATTCTACTGAAAGCCCTTCTAAAGAATGAATAAATGGTTCTGCACCAAAAAGGATGCCTATGGCACCTAGCAAAAAAGTTCCTATTGCCTTGAAAAATTTTTTTCGATCCCCATTTGTATCATGGGAAATATTTTGTTCAACTATTAATTCTTTATTATTATTATTATTATTATTGCTATCAATATCGATATTTTTATTTGTAAGTTTATCTCTTTTTTCTACCTTCATTTCATAAAGTGATAATATTATATATCCAGCAAATAGACCCATAAATATAAATCCATCAATATAATTAAATCCATCTAAAAATAGCACAAAGCTTATTATCGCAGCTAATATCAAAAAAATCATATCATTTTTAAAAGTACTAACGTCAATTTGCTTCAATGGTGCCTTTGATAGTCTTGTAGTGGCTATAATTAACATAATAGCTAAACCTAATGTCATCATCAACAAATTACTCCCTAGTCCAGAACCAATCGCAATACCAAAAGACCCCTGCGCTGCAGCATAAATAACTATAGCTATTTCTGGCAAGGTAGTTGCTATACTCAAGAGGACTCGTCCTACGAATTTAGCACCATATTTTTCAGAAAGATGTTCAGCACCATAGGAGAGTATCCAACTGGAAAGTGTAAGTTCTCCTAACCAAAAAAGCATAGTGAAGAGATTATTTTCTGCCATTTTTGGGATAAATTTTAATATGAATTATTACTTGTCTATTATAATCATTTTGTGGAAAATACTTGCACCTATAGAATTTTATAAAAAATAATTCTTTTCCCATTAATCCATCAACATTAGATAAATGGGAGTTTACTGATTACATTATATGGTTGAATGTCTATGAACTTTTCATCAATAACAGTAATAAGTTGAGTAGGGTGGGGTGCTGTTAAAATTACCAAGAAGACTGGAACTGCGGCACAAGTAATCATAGTCAATAAGATTAACCATAGAGCAGTCATTTTTTCGGCCATATACAAAAAATAATTTTACGTGTAGGTATATAAATTTTTTAAGTTAAAATGGTTAAATTGCTTTCAAAAAAAAATCAAACAATGTTATACTATTATACTACAAAAACTTTTTATTTATTCTAAACGATTTTAAATGGCTGAGTATTCTATTTTTACACATTTACCATGACAAAGGATGTTGAACTAAAAGATCTTATCGAACATGCTAGAAGAGATTCTAAAAAGCGAAATTTCGATCAATCTGTAGATCTTACTGTTATATTAAAAGATATTGATGTAAAAAAAGGATTTAGTTTCAATGAAGTTGTACATTTACCAAATACACCAACCCGCCAAGCCACAGTATGTGTGGTAGCATCTGGTGAAATGGGTTCAAGAGCCAGGAGAGCTGAAGCAGATAGAATAATAGAAGTTGATGAACTTGATAGACTAGGGACTAATAAAAAGGAAGCTAAAAAACTATCCAAAGCATATGATTTCTTTTTATCTGATACCGCGTTAATGGCCACAGTTGGACGATCTCTAGGTCAATTTCTGGGTCCTAAGGGGAAAATGCCCACTCCTATACCATATGGTGCACCTATTGAAAGTATATTGACTCGGTTAAGGAGTTCTGTAAGAATTAGAAGTCGTAATCAACTTAATATTTCTACTAAAATAGGAGATGAGAAGATGGATGATAAACAACTTATTCAAAATGCCAATACTATATTGTCCCTTTTAGAAAAAAAATTGCCTCAAGGCGATAAGAACATTCGTAATACCTCAGTCAAATTTACAATGGGTAATAGTATAAGTTTATCATCATTATCTAACAAAACTAAGGGTGCCTAGGATATGAATTCAGATCAAATAATTAAGAAATATCCTCAAAAAAAGCAATTAATGTATCAAGAATTACAAGAACTTCCAACAAAATATAACGTTATAGCATTATCAAAAATGAATAAAGTTAGGGCTACACAGTTAATGACTTTAAGAAAAAAATTTCATGGTCAAATTATTATTAAAATAATAAAAAACAAAATTGCACAGAGAGCTTTTGAAAAATTAAATAACATTTCAGGCATTGAAGATTTAAGCAAAGAGTTAGAAGGTCAATGTGCATTGATGTTTACTAATCTAAGTCCTTTCAAGCTTAACTTAATTTTTAGTGAAAATAAAGTTTTTTTACCAGCTAAAGGGGGAGATCTTGCACCCAAGGATATTATAATTCCAGCAGGAAATACTGGAATTCCTCCTGGCCCTGTCCTTTCAGAATTTAAAGAAGCGAAAGTTCAAACGAAGATTGATCAAGGGAGTATTGCTGTAACAAAAGATACAGTAGTCGCTAAATCAGGAGAGGTCATATCTCAAAAACTTGC
Source organism: Nitrososphaeraceae archaeon (assembly GCA_025924135.1). Lineage (GTDB taxonomy): Archaea > Thermoproteota > Nitrososphaeria > Nitrososphaerales > Nitrososphaeraceae > TH1177. Next base: position 13,906 of record JAICEO010000023.1, read on the forward strand.
ATCTCTAATTTCGAAATTAGACATAAAACCCATTGAAGCAGGTGTACTAGTTAGTTATGCAATTTCAGAAGGTCTTCAATTTAGAGAGAAAGATTTACAGCTTGACGTCAAGAAATATGTCGCAGACTTACAACAATCTTATATTTTGTCATTGAATCTGGCAATTGAATTACTTTATTTTGCACCTGAGACGATTTCTTCGATTATCTCTTTAGCATACCAAAAATCACTTAGTGTGGCTTCTAAAGCTGGATATGTTTCTAAAGATACTGCAGAAATAATATTAAATACCGCACAGGCAAATGCACATAGTTTAAGTGATGCCTTAAAAATGAAAGGCTATACTCCACAATAATTTTCTTACTTTTTATCAAATTTTAGAGGAATCTTATCCTTTGGTGTATATACGAACACAATAAATAAAGGCAAGAAAGTCCTTTTACTATTCTATAATGTCAATACAATTAAAAGTTCATCCATCATTTTTTAAAGAATTTGCTACAAAGACATGGGTTTCACCATATGAAATAGTTAAAGAATTAATAGAAAATGCATTTGATGAGGATGCTACACAAGTATTAATTACTGTACTCAATACCGGATCTATAGTAATAGAAGATGATGCGGGAATGGACGAAGAAGGAATTGAAAAATTTTTATTATTGGGATCGCCGCATAAAAAGATAGAAGCCATTTCTCCAAAATTAAAAAGAAGTCGAACAGGACGATATGGAACAGGACGACTATCTTTCCTTACTTCATTTAAGAGTATGAAAATTAAAACTAAAAAAAATAATTATAGCAAATCCATTGTTATAGACGAAAACTCTTTAAATCATTTATTTTCTGGAAATTCTTTATTAAATGAGATCAAAGAAAAACCATTGGGTAGAAATGGAACAGAATTAACCTTAAGTAACGCGAAAATGAATATTGACCCTTTGAAATTATACAAGGAAATACGTAAATTAGCTATTCTCAGACAGCCCATGTTTAAAGTATTTATCAAACAATCAGATAGCTTCAATGAATGGGATCTGCATAATGCTGATATAGTGAAGGCCCAAGAGATTCAAGGCTATCGAATCCCAGTAAATCTTGATAATGGCCAAATTAGTGGTGAAATTGTAGTTGCAAGACGTCCATTAACAGAAGAGGAAAAAGGAATAGGTGTGATGATTGGGAATCATATCGTTGTAAGAACTAACTTTGGATTTGATGCGAAGCTGACTCGAATAACCGGATTATTAAGATGTGATGCTTTAACTTCTAGATTCGCAGATAAATCTGCATTAATAGAGGACGATGCATTTTATAATTTTAACAAATCCGTCAAACAATTTATTATTGATGAGGTAATCCCAAAATTGACTGAATATGAGGATGTATTAATAACAAAGGAAGAGTCGCGAATATATCGTGAAATAGATAAAGTTCTTGGTCAAGCAGTCATTGAGAATTTGGAGTCTATAGAAGTAGAAGAAGAAGAGTATGAAACAGTTGAAGAAAAAGTAACAATGCCCAATGGAGAAAGATTAACTGAAAACTCATCTCTTACAAAATTCAAGAACCAAGATAGTAAATTTTCCACAACCGAGAGTTATGAAAATTCATCTGTTCAACTCTCTAAGAATAAGGAACAGTCTAGTACTAGTATATTAGAACATCAGACTATCCATAGTGAGAATGAACCTCATTATTACGACCCTAATGAAAGGACACAAACTTTTCCTAATTTGCACACATCGAATAATTTAGAAAAAATGCAGATGAAAAAAATAAAAACTCTTAAAAGAACCTTTGCATTAAAAAAGATTGGATATAAAGTAATACCATACGAGGATGGAAGTGACTCGCGCTACGGATTTACTAATGAAAATGTAGTTTTTGTAAATAAAGCCAACTCAGCATATAAAGCTGAATCAGAAAGAGGTGATGAATTTCTCTTGAGACACATTATTAGATTAGTAGCTGAAGCTATAGCTGAGGAGAAACATCCAGAAGGAAAAGATGCTTTAGAATTACAAAATCGTTTAATTGGGGAAGCAATTAAGATTCATAATCTTCATAGTAGAAAAAAATAAGAAAAACTGACCTACCTCAATAGAAAAGACTAAATCTGGCTGTTATTTCATATACCTCAAATGGCATACCAATATTTTCCTGGTGCAACAGCCGTAGGAATTTCTTTTAATAATGGTGTTTTATTAGCATCTGAACAACGAGTTTCTTTTGGGAACTTCCTTGTTAATAAGAATACTAAAAAAACTTTTGTATTGACTGAGAATGTAGGAGCAGCTTGTGCGGGTATGGTGGCCGATATGAATGTACTAGCTCGACAGGTTGCTGCATTATCAAAAATCCGTAAAATGGAAATTAGACGTAAAGTTCCCACAAATTCAGTAGCCAAGTTAATGTCAGTAATTATGTTTGAAAGGCGATATTTTCCTCTGTTGACTCAAGTTATAGTCGGAGGATATGATGACAATAAACCACGTATATATACTCTTGATCCCCTTGGATCGCTACTCCCAGATGAATATGCGGCTGTAGGAAGTGGTGCTGAAATGGCATTAGGTATATTGGATGCACAATATAATTCCCAAATGAATGAGGATGACGCTAAAAACCTGGCTGTTAAATCTATAAAAGCAGCTATTCAAAGGGATGCAGCAAGTGGGGATGGGATCGATATTCTTACTATAAGTAATAGAGGAAAGAATGAAGAATCTTTAAGAGTATAATTACTTCAATTTGATGGCTAACTCTTGCTATCTTCAGCATATTCTTTTAAATATACAAATCTCAGAGGAAATGATGTATTAAATTTGGACGCGAGAAATATAGGTTTACGAAATATTGAAGTAGCAGATACAAAAATTTCATCTATAGATGGTGAAAATGGTAAATTAATTTATCGAGGTTATGATATTCTTGATTTAGTAAATCATTCTACATTTGAGGAAACAGCATATCTTTTATTATTTGGAGAACTTCCGGACAAAAAAGAATTAGATGATTTTTCATATAACCTAAAACAATCTAGAAAATTACCACCTTCCTTAATTGCCAATTTAGAAAATAGGCCAAAAACAGCTCGTCCAATGGACGTTTTACAATCAAGTGTTGCTTCTCTTCCAGATTTTGAGGATAGTATTAATTCAGATACCAAAGAAGAAAATATCAAAAGAGCAATATCTCTTATTTCCAAAATTCCTTCAATAGTCAGTGCATGGAACAGGATAAGAAACGGACAAGATATTATTGAACCTAACGAGGACCTAAAACATTCTGCAAATTTTCTTTACATGGTATTTGGGCGAAACCCTACTTTTGAAGAAGTAAAAGTCTTTGATATTTGTCTAATACTACATGCCGAACATAGTTTTAATGCGTCCACTTTTGCAGCTAGGGAAATTGCCTCGACTCGTGCTCATATGTATTCATGTATTTGTGGTGCTTTAGGAGCCTTATCAGGTGAATTACATGGAGGAGCCAATGTAGAAGTGATGAAAATGCTTTTTGATATAGGTGATTCCAAAAATATCGAAAAATGGATACAAGATCAACTAAAGGAGGGGAAAAGAATTATGGGAATGGGACATGCAGTTTATCGTACTACGGATCCACGAGCGGATATTCTAGAACGACTTTCAAAATCTGTATGTAAAAATGAGAATTATAAATGGTATGAAATCACACGACAAATAGAACAATATACAAAAAAATACATGGCAGATATGAGAAAACAACCGATTTACCCTAATGTCGATCTATATAGTGCATCACTTTATTATTGCATGGGTTTTCCAGTTGATCTTAATACTCCTATTTTTGCAATTTCAAGAATTTCTGGATGGGCAGCACATGTTATCGAAGAAAAATTTGCAGAAGCCGCACCAAAACCTGCTTTATATCGCCCCAAAGCAGTGTATGTTGGAAAATATTGCGGACCAATGGGTTGCGAATATACTCCATTGAAAAAAAGAAAACCATAACCATCTTTTTTGTACATCCTCGTCTATCTTAGTATTATGAAAATTAAAGATAAATTATCATTCAGAGAATAATGATATAGTTTGAAAATCAATATGTTATCTAAAAGAGAAACATCTATGACTCTAGAAAAATTACATTCAAATTGGCCAGAAAAAGCTATTCCAAAATTTAAAAATATAAAAGCTTACGAAATTGAAAAAGATAAAAAATTATTAATTCATGAAGATAATTTTACTGCTGTTAAAATAAATGAAATAATACTTCCTTATTTAGGAAACAATAATTTAGTTGAATTATTTCCTTATGTTCTTATAGATATGGGAGCAGTAAAATACATCTGTAATGGTGCAAATATTGCACGTCCTGGAATTGTAAAATTTGAATCATTTTCAAAAGATAAAATTGTCATTGTAAAAGATAAAGAGCATCAAAAACCCCTAGCAGTAGGGACCTCACTTTATGATAGTGAAAAAGCAAGTGAGTTATCTAAGGGTCATATAATTAATAATATGCATTATGTTGGAGATAAATTCTGGAATTTATATAAAGTTTTACAAATATAATATTTTTTATAAAACGCCTGTCTTTGTTATTCGAAACATAGTACTATCATTAATGAAGGGTTGAAGAAAGGAAACTTTGTATAAATTGTTGGATATACTTATAATCTCAAATTTTAATTTAATATGAATAGAAAGAGATACGGATTTTCCCATAAACTCTCTCTGCATTTTTAATTTCTTTGGATGTTCAACATCAGTGTTGTGTATGGTCTTATAAACACTACTTTTGGAAATTATATTTCTGACCATATTTGTGGTCACTATGGCACAATTATTATTTATTGCAGTATGGGCTAATTCGTGTATAAATTTCATCAAGATTAAATGTCTAGTGATATTTTTACTTTCTGTGGATATGAGTGAAGTGATAGTATCGATAATTACTAATTTTGGTTTTATCTCTTCAATTTTTTTAATTGCTTCAAACTGATCTTTAATAGAATATGGTCGAATGTAATGAATATTATTTAGTACTCTATCTGAATTAGGATTATTGCTCATATCAAGAATTCTTTCTGGTCTAAAATTTCCAGAAGTATCGATAAAAATTGCTCTTACATCTTTATTTTTTTTAATCAAATTTGCACAGATACTAAAACAAAATTGGGATTTACCTGAACCACTTTCTCCAAAGATATTAGTGATGAGTCCAGTACGAATTCCCCCCCGAAGAAATCTGTCTAGATTGGAAGAGCCTGTAAGTAAAAAATCCACAAATTATATTAAAAATTATTGTTATAATTATTTAACCACAAAGGAACCTTTTTATTCTGCTAGATGTGAAAATGAATTGCTAAGTGATATATTGACATTGTCAGCTAATTCGAGTTCTCAACAACCAAAGAGACCTTTAACATTATTGCAGAAATCTCTTAACCAGCGTGTAGCAGTGAGATTAAAAAGTGAAATTGAATACAAAGGAGTTATGAGTAATGTAGATTCATACATGAATCTCATTCTTATTAATGCGGAAGAATATCTAGGTTCAGATTTGCTGGCAAATTATGGAAAGGTTGTGATTCGTGGAAATAATGTACTTTTTATAAGACTCATAAAAGATTTTTAATATAGTTAAGCCTTTAAGAAATGGTTTCTAAATATTTATTTAGTTCTGAAAGTGTAACAGAGGGTCACCCAGATAAAATGTGTGACCAGATTTCTGATTCGATACTAGATGAATTTTTGTCCCATGATATCAATTCTAGGGTAGCAATTGAATCTTTGACAACTACTGGAACTGTTTTTGTTGCAGGAGAGGTGACATCTAACGGTTCTGTAGATGTCCAAAAAGTAGTTAGAAACACAATAAGGGAAATAGGTTATAATCGAGCAGACTTTGGATTTGACTATAATACCTGTGCTGTTTTTACATCTATTCATGAACAGAGTGATGATATTTCTTTGGGAGTAACTGCCACTGAATTAAAAGATCAAGGTGCAGGGGATCAAGGATTGGTGTTTGGTTATGCCACGGAGGAAACTCCAGAACTTATGCCCTTACCTATAATCATGGCTCATAAACTTTGTATGAAATTAAGTGATGTTAGGAAAAGAAAAGAATTAGATTGGGTGCGACCCGATGGAAAATCCCAGGTTTCTGTAGTATATGAAGATTTTATCCCTAAACGAATTGATACAGTGGTTCTCTCTACCCAACATTCTCCAGATATAGAACTTGATCACTTACGGGAAGAAATAATTAACAAGGTCATTAGACCTACCTGTGCTGAATGGATTGATAGTCAAACAAAATTTATAATTAATCCTACTGGAAGATTTGTTTCAGGAGGCCCTTCTGCAGATACTGGCCTTACAGGTAGAAAGATAATTATAGATACTTATGGTGGTATGGGACGACATGGAGGAGGAGCTTTTTCCGGCAAAGACCCTTCAAAGGTCGATAGATCTGCATGTTATATGGCAAGATATATCGCAAAGAATATTGTAGCAGCAGAATTAGCTCGAAAATGTGAAGTTCAAATAGCTTATGCTATAGGGATGGCTGAACCTGTTTCAGTTATGGTTGATACCTTCGGCACTGGTAGAATCGAACAAGAGCTAATTGAGAATAAAGTAAAAAAGAACTTTGATATGCGTCCATCCAAAATAATAGAAACGTTATCATTAAAAAGACCTATTTACAAAAAAACTGCTGTTTATGGGCATTTTGGAAGAAACGATCCCTCTTTTTCTTGGGAAAAAACAGATAGGGCCCATCTCTTAAAATAACAAAATTTAATATTCTTTATATTTTAAAAACAGAGAAGAATGCTATATATATTGTAAACATTTAATTGTCTTTTACAAGGCTTTTATAATATGAATTTTCATCTATGTTTAGGTCATATTTTCGTCTAAAATATCTTATTACATTATGTAAATCTCTTCGAATAAGGAATTCCGCATTTGGATGTTCTAAAGTCACTGCTTGAGGCCAGTCAATTATCCAAATTTCATCATTTTCGTCCAAAATAATATTATATTCACTTAAATCACTATTAATGATATTTTCGTTATAAGCGATTCTCAT
>JAICEO010000024.1 GCA_025924135.1 Nitrososphaeraceae archaeon
AGATTTTTCTGCTGAAGGAATTGCTGGTGACTTTGGAATATTGAACATTGAAATAGAAAACGATCAAACTCCTTTATCAGGAGAATTTATTAAAAATGGAAAGAAACAAAAAGTTCTGGATGAATTTCAAATAATAAAAGATAAGTAAACGTCGTTGTTGTTCTATTCCTATACTTGTAGCCTTCTTTTTTAAATTTGTTATTGTTAACGAAGTTACTGAAGATTAGACAAGAATTTTTAGGTACTACCATTAATACGAATCATACCGTTGAATAGTTTTATTCTAAAAAGAAAGAAAAGTTTAAGGCATCAAAATAGATAAATGTTATAACTAAATAACTAGTTACTATATTAAATCTTTATTTTAACTAAGAGATTTCCAAAATTAATAAATTGGAAATATTCACTTTCTGTCTATGATAAGAAATTTAGGAATAATTTTTCTAGGAATTGTATTTCTTGTTACCATAAACCTCACCTTTTCTTTTATAGGAACGATTATGGCACAAGAATTTGAAATTCCCTCGAAAACTACTAATGATAATAAACAAGGGAAACATGAAGATGATAAATTAGTTGTTGTAGCCCAGATTAATTTAAAAAATACTGAAAAAAGTGGATTCCTTAAAATAGTTGGTGTAATCAATGGTGAAGATTTTGTTAAAACTATTCCTCTAGATACCTTAAAGGAAACAACCAAGAAATTGAAAGTTAAATTCTCGATGGATAAAGAAAATGAAATTGTAAGTGCTGGTAAACCAGATGAATTTTTTGTATGTGCTTATCATTTTAAAAATACTGATACAAAAATTAATTCTAATGATAAACAAGGGGCTATTGAATATTTCGATTGTAATGAAGGTGATATAAAATCTACGACTAGTCCAACACAGATAAGCTTATTTAAAACAACTTCTCAAGTTTATAATAAAACCTCTACATATTATAATATGTATTCAAAACCACAAGTAGTATCATTTGCTACTCTAGCTAATGAGACAACAAAGGCCAGTAAGGATGTATCTAATCTTAAAATGAATATTGCAAAAAATGGTGATGATGAAGATAGCAATAACAAACCGGTTAAGGTGAAAATAATAGTGCCAATGGAAGACAGAAAGGATGCTAAAAAGATCAAAGTTATGGCTATGCTTAAAGGTCAAATAAAATCTGCAATAATAGATGACGTTCAAACGGAATTTGATAAAACTGGTGGATATACAATCGAAAGAACATTTGCATTTGACAGAAATACTGATATGGGTCCAATACAGATGGGAGATAGATTTCATGCATGTGTAATAGGACAAGACTTAAATCCGCCTGAAGGAAGTGAATGCGAAAAACGACTAATAAAACACCTTGACAAAACCAATGCTTTGGCTGCTCGGTAAACTACTAATTTAGCATATTTAATTTTTTTTTGAGGATAATAAACATTGTAGGTAAGATTAAAACTGAAATTTCAAAATAGCATATACGCAACCTAGGGATCTATAATGGACACAAACAGACTTTATGATTTACATTCACTATTATAGTAATTAACTTAATTAGAATTGCACCAACAAAAGAAAGAGAAATTGTAGTTTTACATTAGAACTTGATTAAAAATAATAATGTAAAATAAATTGCGATATTCAATCAACAACTCTTTCTTTTGCTTTTTCTGCCTCGTATTCTGCGCCGGTATCTCTATCAGGATCTTCAATCTTTTTACCTATTGCTCTTGCTCCCGCCTTTATTTTATCGTCTAATCCTACTTCTTCATCTGTTTCAATTTTTATATCCTTATCGTTTTCCATTGTAATATTATTCTATTTTTTATATATAAAAGTTAGATATTAAATCTTCTGATAAATTATATATACAATTTATCAGTTTTTTTGAAATACAATTAATTTATTCTTTGTAATTCTCTAAAGTTGTCAAATTCCTATATCATAATAAGTTCAAGACAACTGTTCATATTGTTCAAAAACTCAAATATTAGAATTCTTTTCAAATAAGGTAAACACTATGTATAGTCATACACATGTAAAAGAAATTGAAAATGTATTAATATTACAAGGGGGCGGTTCTCTGGGTGCTTTCGCATGTGGAGTTTGCAAAACCTTTGCAAAAAAAGATATAAAATTTGACATAATAGCAGGAACATCAATAGGCGCAATTAATGGAGCGATAACTGCTGGAAGTAAAAATGAAAATCCTCAAAAAGATTTAGAAGATTTTTGGATAGAGATAGCAGAAAGTAGTTATAACATCATACCTGATATCTTTTCTTTTGATTATGATTATCAAAACAATAAGATTAATTACAAAAAGTCCTCTTCTGCATCAATAAATGCAGCAGTTTTTGGTGTTCCAAAATTCTTTGTTCCTAGATGGTTTAATTGGAATATGTATAGGTATAATGCGTTAAATGATTACACTATGTTACCATCTCATTGGACTTATATATATGATAATACTTTGTTGGAAAAAACATTAGAAAAGTACATAGATTTTAAAAAATTGTCTCCGGATGCAAAACCTAATAATATCAATAATAATGATAATTCCAATAATACAATACGACTTATAATTTCAGCTGTTGATGTACTTTCAGCTGAACCTTTAATTTTTGACAGTTACAAAACACAGATACAAATGAAACATCTTTTAGCTACCATTGGATATCCTCAATATGGATTCCCATGGATAGAAGTAAATGATGGTGTATATGCATGGGATGGAGCTTTGTTAAGTAATACTCCAATACGAGAAGTTATGCTGGCTTCTCCTAGTAACGATAAAAATATATTTGTAATCGAAAATTATCCTAAAAAAATAGATAAGCTTCCATCAAATATGAGTGAAGTTCAATCTAGAGCCAAAGATATAATGTTCACTGATAAAGATCAGAGTCTAGGCAAAATGTCTAAACTTATAACTAGACATATTAGATTGATAGAAACCTTATATGATATTTTTGAGGAATATGATCATTCAAAAATAGATAAAGATATAATTAAATATATCGAAAAAGAACATAAATTATTGGTGGAAAAATATGGTGCTAAAATCCTAAAGATCAAAAGAATTAGTAGAGAAAATAATGAAACACCATATTCATTACAAAACGCTGACTTTTCCGTTAATGCAATTAAAGAACTTATTATTCAAGGGGAGAATAAAGCTCTAGAGAGTTTAAATTAATTATATTATTGACTTATTAGTAAAAAAAAACTTTCATAAACGCAATTTATCTCACTAATAGATATATAGGCTATTAGAAGCAAAAGAAAACAACCAGTAATTGTATAAATTCTTGATGATTGTAAAATTTTTAGATGAATGTAAACTATCATTTGACTCTGACAGTCAATAACCCAATTTCCTTATATCCAAAGATAGTAGACTATATAGAATAGTAATGAGAATAATATGCTTTAAAACAGGTTTGTATTCTTTTATAGTTAATAAACCCAGATACATTAATTTACTAAAATGGGCAGGATCAAATGAATGAAATTTACAAAGATAGTTGAAACATGCATTTATTCGACTAAATTAAAAGAAATGAAAAACTTTTATATTGATAATTTGGGATTGGATTTTGTATCTGAACAAAATGGAAGACATGTGTTTCTAAAGGCAGGAAAAAGCATGCTTTTGATCTTTAATCCCGAAAGTACACTAAATGGGTCTAATAGTATCTTTCCTGTACATGGTGCTATTACACCCCCCTCAATAATTCACTTTGCTCTAGAAATTAATACAGAAGATTATGAAAAATGGAAGAATCTTTTAAAAAAGAATCAAATTAGTATTGAAAAAGAATTAAAAATCGGGAATAGCAAATCAATATATTTTCGTGATCCTTCGGGCAATGTAGTTGAATTGATAACTGCAAATGCTTGGCCAGTAGACAATTGATAATATATCTTTATAATTTTTTTGTCCTGGTATCTATTTGTATATAATTTAAAAAACATATAGAATCTATATTTTACTCAAAACATATAGATATAAGGATTTGACTAATATATAGTTATTTTCATTATATAGACACTTTCCCATTTAAGATAATAAAAGAGTGGAATTCTGAATTTATTTATATAAAGTGGTAATTATACCATCTCTATATTTCTAAGAAACATCTACAACTATTTTGACAAGAATCTCAAACTAAAGAATCTGATTTAGTTCATAAAGTTTTGGATCACGACAATTAAATTCGAGCATTATGAAGAGAATAGATGAAATATTATGAAGCATAAAATTAATTTTCTAGTAGAAAATTATGAAACATAATTATGTCTTTGAAGAGCTAAAAATTTTCAGAATCATGAAATGAATTCTTTATAGAGTAGATACCCTTCATTAAATTTATGAGAAATTTTATGGCAATGTTGAATATAATATTGTTATGTATTGTATTAACTGGTTCATTCTATATTCCACAACAAATGGTTGATTCCGAATCTACTCAATCTAAAATTTTAACCAATTTGACTACTTCAGACAAAACAGTCAATCCTCTTGTAGTGCAAGTTGAACAAATTAAAACTATTCCAAATAAAATTTATGTAGGAGAAAAATTTAGTATAAATGCAACAGTTAAAAATACAGGAGTGTACCCTGTTACTTTTACAGCAAATCTTTGTGATTCTGAACTTTATGCAATATTTGACAGTAAAGTTGAAGAATCACTTGCTCCTGCTTGTAAGATGATGTCAGAACCAGTTATCTTAAATACAGGTGAAAAAGTGATAGTTCAACGTATTTCAGGTTTATCAGGTATAACGTATAAAGCCTTAGAAGAAGGGCAATCCTCTGCAAAGGTTATTCTTCCGTTTAAAATAAATATATCTAAAACAGAGACAATAGACAGTCTAGTTGGTGATAAATTTAACGTAACTATAAATCCAGAACTTTCTACTTAATGATTAACGATTTTTAAGCTTTATGAAATGTTGTAAAGCAAAGAGTACATAAAAATAGAAAGTAATAATCATAATAATAATAATAGAAAAGAAAAAAAATTTAATTGTATTTGTTAGCCTAATAGACTATGTGTACTACATTTCCAATCATTTATTTCCATACCAAAAGTGCATTTAATTTCTGCTTGTGACGTTTTTAATTTTTGAGCTGAACTTATTGAGCTTTGAATTTCATTTTTAATTTTTTCATTTATCGTTGACTTATCAACAAATGGATTTGCTAAAGTTGGTAATTTAGTGTCTGATTTACTTTTATGAGCTATAATGTATCCTATAAATGGAGATTTATCAAAATCCTTTATGATTGTTGATATTATCAAATCTGTTGACTGTTTAAGAGAAGTAATGCTTCCTAATATAGTATATGTAGTATCAAATGTACCAATCTGGGAAGAACCTGAAGATAATACATAAGAATTTGAAGCATCTTTTGTTATATGGATTGTAGATGCTGGCAATTTTGACTGTAATTCGCTTGTTTGGGCATATGATTCTACTATTCCCATTAAAGACACACTACTTATAGTCAATATACTTAATGCTGAAAGAATTATTAATGTATTAGAGAGATTTTTCATCATTAATAAGCGCAGTTATGATAATATTTAAATTTATATCATTTTTGAGCTTTGTCTATATACTACATAGCAAATAAAATATTCTTTATAGAAATTTTATATTAAGAATTGTCTTTGTGTCTTGTTACTTTTTAATAATTAGTGGTAAGTTCTTCTATTGCAACTAAATTGTTTGTCCGTCTTTTACCTTAACTTTACCTAAAAGATGAAATGCTGATGGTTTATTTTGCCATGGTTTATTTTAATATTACATTATCTGTCACTATAAAATCTCTTTGATGTTCATCTTTTCCAAACTGTGTTGTTATAATCAACGAATTGAAATTTCTGTGGATATTATGAGGAATTTTAAATTTCAAGTTACCGTCAGGTTCAAAAGTTCTAGTTTCACCAAATGAGCTTGATTCGATATTATTATAGGTAATTTCATCTTCAGTTAGATTTGACAAAATTACTACATCATTGAAGGCACTTTCTTTTATCTCACAATTGTTATTATTGCTACATTCCATAAATACCAGTCCAATCCTTTCTCCTCCTTTGAGTTCTATTGTATCTTCTAAACATTCATTTTGATCTCTATATGACGCCTCACTCACAATAATTTTGTCGTCATCAACCAAACGTTTAAAATCCGCTATGACCTTTTCTGTCCCTTTTTCAGTTACAACTTTTACAAGTAAATGAGGGCCTATCTCACTACAGCTTACACTATTTTCGTTATTATCAGTGTTTTTTTCATTTGAGCCAAATACATGATTGAAAGTCGTTAAACATGCTATACTGAAAGTAAAAATTAATGCAGTCAGCAAAAAGGAAAAAAAGAAAATTGCTTTCATCAATAGTTATAAAATATTGAGTTAGTTAAATTTTTTTATTGAATTTGCATTAATCATAATCAATAATAGAAAACGAATAATTCTTAAAAATCCATAGCCTACTACTACTACTAGGTGCAAAGCGATAATAATAGAAGGGCCATGGCTTTGGAAGATATTGTACAATCTTATAATTTACTTGCGTATAAGATTGTAAATATATTAATCGGGGTTATAGTATTTAATATTTTAATATAATTTAATTGCCATAGCCTTTCTCTACTACAATTAGGAGCAAACAGAAATGCAGGCTATGGCTAGGTAAAGTGTCTCTCTCTCTCTCTCTCTCTTTTGTCTTGTTGACTATTTATGCTTATTATAATATCTATATCATTAGAGTAATAGATTAACTAATTAATTAATTTATTTTCATTTTTTAAACTTTGGATACTAATGATTTTAATTGGATCATGAGGATATAAATAATTTTACCAAGTGGATAATGTATTATACAAATTTTGATACGCAAATGATGATGTAGTTAGGCCAATGATGGGGTGAATCCCTTACCAATCATTGGCCTAAGGAGATCTATTATAATAGATTCTTTAACAATAACCATTGTATAATTCTTAAACCTATCGTTTTTTCTTTAATATTTTATGTTAGTTTAGTATTCTTAATTCGTTTACCTTTGTAGGTACATTAATTTATCCTTAAACTGATTATCCATAATAAATACAGGCATAATAATAATAATAATAATTTTTATTAATCCTCTTTGCAGTTAATAATACTCATTGTAGACAAACAATTATTTAGAAGAATTCCTCAATACTTTAAAATGGTAGGAACTTATAAAATTACTGTTTCTTTAAATGATTCTATTTCTTCTTCTTTTACTTGAAACCATACGTTATCTTCATCCCATCGTTCAACTAAATTTCTTGGAATAAAGAGTTTGTCTTTGTTTTTGTTAAGATTAGGATCTATTTTTATTGTTATTATATGGTCAGTAGTAATATTCTGAATTTCTCCAAGGTCAATGTTATCAATACCCTTTGCTTTCTTACTAATAAGATTTTCAGAATTTATAATTTTACCATAATTATCTCTCATATTTATAATGATTCTACATTTTATATAGCAGTATAGGTTTTAAATATTTAAACTAATTGATATCAACTAAATATATGATTTCTATCTTACATTTCTCCAAACTGGTAGATTTAACCGATTTTGATAAGATTGATTTACAACTATACATTATCTCTCCATGCTATATGTTGTGGTATGGTCTAGGCAATTCCTAAAAGATAGTTTTTAATTATACAATAACTCATATTTATAATATTTAAGGTAATATTTTACATGTCTGTTATAACCCATCCTGATGATATAACTAAAGCTAAAGTAGTCAATATGATCCTTAATAAAAAAACAGAAGAAGCATTAAAAAATCTGAGTCAATTTTACAAAGTGATACCTCCTGAAATAACAGTTGGAACCATAAAAGGGAAAAGAAAAACTGTTTATGCAGTTTATGTTCAAAGAGAAAGCAAAATTTATTGTATAAATTCTGATGTATTTTATAATCCATTTATAATAATACATGAGTTTTATCATCATATTAGAACCAAGGGTGGTATTCATAAAGGATCAGAGAAATATGCCAATACATATGCAAAAAGTTTTATTGAGTCATATAAAAAAATAATAGAACAAATGGCCAAAGAAGGACTCAAAAATAACAACAATAAAAAATGTAATTGTTCCTATTGATAAGACAACTCTAAATCCTACATAAATAAAACTTTCATATTATTATTGCTAGAAAGAGGATAGAGTAAAAATAGAAGAAATTACAACAAGAACATTAATAGAATTATAGAGTATAATTACTCTTCAGTTAACAGACTCTATTTTTACTGAATTCAATCCCCACAACCAGATTCAGTCATCAGTGATAAGGATTTGTTTCCTTTAGTTTCTGGAAGATGAATATTTTCTATTATTATTTTAAAAATAAGTAAGATATATTTATTCTTGTAAATAGATTGCCAAATTAATCATTATTATTTCAAAAGTGAGCTGAGGAAATATTAGTGATCTTATCCGTTAACTTTAACCTATCTTATACCGAACTTCAAAATCATAAATACTTAATTTTGTTCTATAGTAATGAAACAAAAGATAATTATAGAATTTTATATAGATAACATTTAGATGATATTAACATTACAAAAAATTTAAATGCCAATTCCTATTTAATTTAACATTGATGGCAAAATTATTCTATAATAAAACAATTAATAAATTTTGAGAATCTGTTAATTATTATTACTTCACTTCTCATTATAAAGTGATTAATAAGATAGAGATTATATATTTTATTTTATCAATAATTATGGTAAATGTTCTCATAAACTTTGGAAATTTTACTCCAAGTATAAGTGGCCAATCATCGGAAGAAAAATCTGAGGGACCTATTATCATTAATGATCCCAAATTAAAAGCAGTATTAGTCGTATCTGGCTTAGAGTTTCCTACAAGTATGGCATTTATTGATAAGGATGACTTTTTGATATTGGAGAAAGAAACAGGATTAGTAAAACGTATTACAGATGGAAAAATATCTGAACCGCTATTGCAGTTAAAGGTTAATGGCAAAGACGAAAGAGGTCTATTAGGAATTGATATCTATAAAAAAAGATATTCAACAGGATTTAATGTTATTTACGTTTTTTTGTCCTATGTAGAATGTGAAAGTAAAGATTTCTGTGAAAATAAGGTAGTCAGATATGAATTAGATATTGAAAATAATAAATTGATATATCCTAAGAAGTTATTCTCTCTAGAATCATTTCCAGATGATTCTCATATTGGTGGAATCTTAAAAGTAGGTCTAGATGATAATGTTTATGTTACTGTTGGTGATTTCCATGGTACAAAATTTACGCCAATCTACGAAACCCAAGCTCAAAATTTTGAAAATGGGGTATCTCCAGATGGAAGAGCTGGCATTTTGAGAATCTCTCCAGATGGTGATCCAATAGATAATGGAATACTTGGGCAAGAATATCCACTTAATCTTTATTTTGCATATGGTATAAGAAATAGCTTCGGAATAGATTTTGATCCTTTGACTGGATACTTATGGGATACTGAGAATGGACCTGATTATGGTGATGAAATTAATTTGGTTGAACCAGGCTTCAATAGCGGATCTATAAAAATTTTTGGTAAATTCAATAGTAACGAAAAAAACCGATTTCATAATAATGGTCAATCTAACATTGAAAAAGGACCTGCTGGCTTGGTAACTTTTAATGGAAATGGAAAATATAGTGAACCTGAATTATCGTGGCAGCATACTGTAGCACCGACTTCGGTTACATTCCTTGATTCTAATAAATTAGGAAATAATTATCAATATGATATGTTTGTTGCTAATGCTAATGGAGGAAAAATTTATCACTTTGATCTTAGTCATGATAGAAAACATCTCGACTTGAAAAATTCATTAGCAGATAAAGTTGTAGATTCCGAAATAGAAGATGATTTAATTACTTTTGGAGAGGGATTCGGTCTAATTACTGATTTAGAAATGAATCCCTATGATGGCAATTTATATGTAGTAGCTTCAATAAACGGAGACGATACTGGAGGTTCAGTATACAAAATAGTTGCTAAATCTCCTGACACCATTTTATTTCCATCGGGTGTAGAATCGATCCCCAGAAATGGACAAGTACTCCCAGAAAATAATAATCTTTTAGTATGTGAGAAAATAACATCATTTAATAAAGTATTGATGGATGAATGGGAACAAGGACAATTAAGTGATGAACAGGCTGCAATACTAGGAGAACAAGCAAAGATATTAATGACTCAATCCAGTTGTATTAATTAGATAGAAAATTCTCTTTTGTTTAAGGTACTTTGTTATTAATTAATCAAATAAAAGATTAATCAAAAAGATAGTAATATAATAAAGATGATGATATTAGCAAGTAATAGAAGATTAAAAAACTATTCGATGCTAAGATATATTTTTATAATGACAAAGGAATAAAATATTTATATTATTATATTTGTTTCATTAAATATACATGAAGACATGAGATCAATAATATATTGTTTTATAAACACATATAGATGCAGAGTTTAAATGTGGGAGGACAATTTGATTTACATGGGGAATCAATAACTGGTAAATCTGTAATTGGCTCATTTCCATCTAATTCCCCATCTTGTTGTACTGACATTTGTTGTACTGACATTTTTTGAATAGCGTTGACTAAATAAATTCTATCTGATATGTAATTGGTACTGTGTTCTCCAAGACTAATATATTGTTCAAGAGGTAAAGTAATTATATAAATAAATGTTATCACAAAAGGAATTATAATAGCTGACTGCTTCATATTATTTCAATAATATATATAAAATAATAGATTAATAAAATTTTTCATATAAAATTAGAATAATTTTTATCTAAAGTATTAAATTTAAAATAAAATGGATTCCATATTAATCAAGGTATCCATTGTTTTAAAAATATAAGAATTATAATTAGAATTAGAATAATAAATACTCTCTTATTATAGATAAATGGTATGTATAATAATACATGATTGATTCCACTACTACAATTTTAATTACACTGTTTATTATTATACAAATAACTATTTTCATTAGCTGGATATACTTTTTGATTTACACTATCAAGTCCCTACGAGAAGTGCCAAAACTTTCAATTTTTACATCTTATATGAACATTGTTTTTCCCAAAGTAAGCATAATACTACCCGCAAGAAATGAAGAGCGATATATAGAAAAATGTCTTACTAGTTTACTTAAACAGGACTATTCCAATTATGAAATAATTGCTATTAACGATTCTTCCTCAGACCGAACAGGAGAAATAATCCAAAAGTATAGCATCATACACTCCCAGATAATTTTTATTAATGCAGAATCAAAGCCAGAGGGTTGGACCGGAAAGAATTGGGCTTGCTATCAAGGATACATTAAATCATCGGGTCAACTGTTCCTTTTTACTGATGCAGACACTACTCATTCTTCCTCAACTATCTCTTTAGCAGTAAATCATTTATTAGCTAAACAACTCGATGCGCTCACTGCGATTCCTAAAATATTGGTAAATGATTTTTGGACAAAGATTACATTACCTATACTTTGGACTCTTTCAGTGTCTAGATATTCGGCATTAAAAGCAAATGATCCCAAAACTAATGTAGGATATTTCTTTGGAAGTTTCTTTATAATAACAAAGAAAGCATATGAAGCAGTCGGAACCCATATGGCAGTAAAAGAAGAAATTGTAGAAGATGGTGCATTAGGAAGAAAAGTCAAAGAACAAGGCTTTAAACTTAGAGTAGTTCACGGTGAGGAACATATACATGCAGTATGGGCAAGAAATTCTTCTACTCTGTGGTATGGACTACTTAGGCTTATGATTCCTCTCTATAAAAAGGAGAAAATAAAAGCATTTATGATGGTCATTGCAACATTTTTTTTACTGATATATTCTTTAATTGTATTGCCATTTTTAATTACCATTGCATTAGATGAAAAAGATGTAGCTGTGGCTATAAATGATTATTCATTAGATCTAGTTCTGTTATTTCTAACCGTTATGTCAATTCTATTATTAATAATAACTAGTATTTTACAGTTAAGGTATGCAGTATTTCATAATTCTTTATATTCATTATCTTTTCCTTTAGCTGGTTCGTTCATATTTATCGCATTTCTTTCATCAATTATAAATGCAGGAAAGCAGGATGTTATAAAATGGCGTGGTAGAAGATACTCATTTTGTGGTATAAAATATAAACAATAGGTATTTGCCATTTGCTTTAGTAATTAAGATTATTTTAAATTAGAATCTAATTCTGTATTGTTTTAGATATATAAAAAAAACAATAATGTTGATTATTCATTTTTAATTTTATCTCTCATTCTTCAAAATAAAAAATTAGGGTTTCTTTTTATTCTTTGACAATTCTGCATAGTTTTTATTCAAAGAAACTTCTCCTCCATTAAATCCGTCTACATCATTTTTTGATATAATAAACTCATAGCGACCTGAATGAACTGTAAAAGTATCATTTTCTATTGAAATGACGTTTCCAACATCTTGATTATCTTTTGAACGTACAGGTTTGAGTACTATCTTATCCCAATTGTATACTGGGGGATCAGTAGACATTAATATATTATTAGCATAAGAATTATTTAAATCTTAAATCTTATTCTTTTTCAACTAATTTGTTTAGACTATTTTTTCTTGATCCCGTGTTAAGATTTTATTATTTAGTCAGTGATCTATACATAATCATTATCTTTATGAATAAAATTAAGTAATAAGATTGAACACCAGATTGCAATAATACAGCTTCTTTTTTTTCTCTACAGCATTTATGGATAAATTTGCCCTTTTTTTGGTTTTTAATTTTTATCATTGTTTTGTTTTAAAATAATTTCTCTATTACAAATAAAAAAACAAACAAAGGTTAAATAATGTTTATGATTGCTTAATATCTTTTTTCTATTCATCATCGCCTTCCTCTTCTTCGTTATTCCCATCATTCTTTGCTATGTTAGATTGGCCTTGAACCATTTCACTATCATTTCCTTGACTTTGGTTAACTTCGTTCATATCTCCAAATTGATTTATAGAGGTGTCATCTTCTTGTGCCGTTATATTTTCAAATGCTTTTGATATTCCTGCAAATACAGCAAATGCAAGAATAGATGAAATTACTATTGGATAAATTTTTGAATACATGTAATTTTTAGTTAAATATAATATATAATGATTCAAAAGCGACAAACTGCAAAATCACGGTAAAAGTTATTTATGTTAGTCAGGCTGTTATTATATCAAACATATCTTATTTGTGTGTATTTGTTAAATAAAAGGTAATGAAACGAGTATATATTTATACAATATTAGAATATTATAGAATAAAATTTTATTTAATTTATAGGTTAAAATAACGAGATTTATAATCACAATTATGATTTATACAAGTCCTGTTACAATAATTTCTTCCATTCTTATTTTTTTATTCTCAATTGGTTTTAGTGTACACTCAATATATGGACATACTGAAATTAAAATAGGAAATTACACAATAGAAGCAGGATGGTCGAATGAACCGCCTCTAATAAATAATTTAAATGAAGTGGTGATCTTTATATCTGAAAATGATTCCCCCGTTAGAAATGCTATGAAGGATCTCTCAGTAAGCATTAATTATGGTGGCATTAATAAGAAATTAAATTTTCTTCCATCTGAAGACAGTGCTGGTAAATATTTGGCAGATATAATTCCATCCAATTTAGGGACTTATTCTCTAAATTTAAAAGGAGAAATAGGAACACAGACCATAAACAATGACATTCAAATTGAAGAAGTGGAAGATACAAAAAAATTGACTTTCCCTATGGTTTCAGAAAGTTCTAGCAGCTTGGAGAATATTGGGAAACAAATTACCCCTATTATGAAGGATTTGTCTGATCAAATAGAGGAAACAAAAGAGCAAGTCAACTCAACAAAAGAAATAATACAAAAAATGAATAATGAAGATAATTCTATAAAATCAGAGATTGAAAGAACTAACCTCTTAAGCTATATTGCTACAGCGTTGAGTGCCTCTGCTATAATACTAATAGCAAGTAGAGGGAAAGTAAAAAAACTTAGAGAGTAAACTTCCCATATTTTTAAAAGTAAATTTAGAGGATTAAAATTGCATTAATTTTTTAAATTAAAAAATATATTCGAAATTACTCCTAATATACAGGCATAAGAATAGATAATCACCAGAAAGATAAGCTTTTTAATGGTCTATTAGTCATAGAAGTTTTTGATGGTATACTTGAAGTTTTTTTCATATCTATTTCACATGATTATATAATAATAGTAAAAACTACATATATTCAGCGAATGTACAATAAGACTCTTAATATTAGTAAAATAAAGTAATATAGACAAATGGATAAGTTATCTGGTTGTTAAGTAGTTGTATTTCATTAGTGCCTTCATAAGAGTAACTTTATTAGTTAGTCAAAATAGGATAATTAAAAGTATTATTTAAAAGATATTAGAATTCATTAATCATATCTACATAATCATCAATGATTTTTTCTGTAAAACTACTTTTATATTTGGATAAAAGATCCATAAGTTTTATTTTGTTTATTCCAATTTCGTAATATCTAAATTCATTTTGTTTACGTATCTTTATAATATTTGCATCGCTTAATTTTGACAAATGCCATGAAATCGTTGAAGGGACTTTGCTCTACAATATCATTAAATCCACAAGTTTCAGATTCTAGTATATACATAATAATTCTTCTAGTAGTCGATTGACGGCACAGTCCTATCAAATTGAATTCATCAACAGGAACATCTGAGAAAAATATCTAGTTACTCTATCATTAACTCGATTATCCTAACCTTTGCAGAATTATGCAGGAGATTCAAATGATATGACAAAACACCATTAGTGAGTCCTGTAATTCTTAAAAGTTCTCTATATCTTATTCCTGGAGATTCATCAACATATTGAAATATTTTTTTTTTGGATTGAATTAGTTTTTATTTCATATTTATTATTAACCATATGAATTCTACCCTGGATTTTCAAACAAAGAAATACCAAAGAATATAACCATTACCAACAAGATTAGATGAGAAACCTCCATATTAACGTGAGGAATATATACATTACATGGAAATTTTTATTAGAATTCAATAATTCTACATATTCAGCAACAACAACTAATATGATAATCCTAAACTCAAACAATATACGACTAGTCGTGGATTAGATATGTCATTTGAGATACAACAACAAGAAATTAAGAGTATAAAAGACATAATATGCAGTAGAATATGATATATCATCTGATGATAGTATATGTGAAGAAGAATAAATTAAGTTCTTGATAATGAAATAATAATACTTGCGATTATACTAATAATCGATTATACTAATAATCGTGCTTTATTGTAAAAGTAAAAGGTATAGGAATTATAGTAATTCCTTAATAACAACAAAAACAATCGTGCAACTTTTAATGAATTGAATGTTTAAATCTATAGCTTAGAACTATTCATTTTAAGGTTATATACCCAATTTTAAAAGAATATTCTTTGAAAATTGTACTATAAGGTATAATAGCAAAAATATCTAGTGAGTGTAATTTAGAATTAAAACAGAGCATATTAAATAGAATTTATTTAGTCTTTTGAAAAATAAAATTGTATAATTATAACAATTTCTACTATCTGAACTCCATTTGAAGATAGAGGTAGCAGTTTGAGAGGTGAACCCATTTGAAGTAAAAAGAAGATTAATTACAGACTTATTTTTATATAAAAGATAATAATAAACAATTGAAAACTAAATGACAGTATTAAAAATTTCTCAAATAGAAGTTAATGAAGAAACACAGCAATGGTGGTTTGTAGAACCCTATGATGAAATCTTTAAAGAATATAATAGTATTGATGGTTATCCTGCGCATATAATAGATAAAGTAGAAGAAATACTTTCAAAAAAAATTGGAAAAAAGAAAGTAAAAGTTACAGTATTTGCTTATAAAGGTATTATAGGAAATTATAGAATATTGAATTGACAAATACCAACTTTTTGAAATAGTTTCGTTTCTAAATAGGTAAACTAACCGATTTAAAATCTTAGGTCGCAGTTTTGATAACTAATTTATCAATCATAGATGATGGAATGATAATCAATTAAACTTTGAGTCGATTTAGCACAAATATAAAAAACAAAATGCTCTCTTTCTAATATTAGTAGAATTTTTTGTTATATCTTTAACTTTAGTTTTTAATAAAGATGATAAAAGTTCTATAAAATATTATTGTTCACATTTATTTCTAAAACTATGTAGATACTCTATATCTTTTCATCTCTATATCTTTCCATATTGCAGTGAATTGTGAGCGAAATAATCTCAAAAGAGAATTTTAGCTACGAACATATACTCATTATAGCCCATTGATGTAATTAATAACTAATAGTATTCAAAATATTGAAATTTAACGATGATCTGATTATTTAAATGGTTATAGGGAGAAAATTATTTGATGAAATTGATAAACCTATTGGATCTAATATGGTTGATGAAAATTCATTTGGACAAGAAAGTGAAGTAAGTTGGAATGGGATAGTAAAAGGTTACAATGGGTTTCCTGATGGAAAGAATGTAGCTTCAGGCAATTCATTTGAAGGGAAAAATAGAGTGATTATTTCAAATTGGGAAGGTGTATTTACTACCAATGGGGGGGAACAATTAACATTTAAAGGTAGAGATATCAATAAGATGGGAAATTTTGTTGTTATTAGAACATATTCTACTGATTCTAAAAAATTGTCATGGATTAATGGTTTAGTATGTTTATTGGAAGGAACATTTAACAAAAATAAAAACGAATTTAAAAGTATAGGTTACGAATGGATATTTTCAACATAGTTTTTAAGATGATTATTTTATTTATATTGTATGAAATAGTAACGTAATAAAACTCCTTAGTAAACCAAATTCTTTGGCAGATCGATAATACTCTATTACTTGAAATGGAAAAGTCATACTATAAAATTTTTTTGGGAAAATTATTCATCTAAATATTATTCTAAAAGTTAGTTAGGCCAAGAACTCTTGGTTATTATTTTAAATAATTATACGTTGAAACTTCATACTTTTTAAGAAAGTTTATAAATTTTATCAATACTAATTTGGTAGTATTATATTACCAATTTACAAGGAAAATACATCAGTTATACTTATATGATAAAAGATAAGACAGCAAAGAAGAGATAAGAGTAAATAGTGTGATAGTTTTAGACAATAAAAGATATGAATTGATAAACATCATCTAATCTCAATAATGAAGTATCTTGTCGGTATATCGAGGATAAAAAAGAAATTCTTAATTCAATAAATATACAGAAATTTAACGATATGTAATGGTAGTTAATCTCACTTTATTTACATCTTTATTTTAAAAAAAACAAAGTTAACGGTAATAAGTCTCAAATTTTGGCTTATATTTTCCAAGCAATAAAGAGTTTGTCACTACAGTTACAGAGCTCATAGCCATTGCTAATCCTGCAAGTATCGGTAGCCAACCAAATACACCTAATCCAAGAATGGGGACTAACACTCCTGCTGCTATCGGTATTAAACCAGTGTTATATGCAAATGCCCAAAATAGGTTCTGTTTTATCTTTGAAACAGTTCTTTTTCCTAAATCTAATGCAGTTACAACATCTCTTATATCATCTTTAATAAGTATGATTCCACCTGTTTCTTTGGCAACATCAGTTCAAGAACCTATAGCAATCCCCAAATCTGCTCTTGCCAATGCTGGTGCATCGTTAATCCAATCTCCAACCATTGCCACAACTTTACCTTCCGTTGTCTTCAATTTAGCCACTACTTCTTCCTTTTGATAGGGAAGTACCTCTGCAATTACTCTATTAATACCAAGTTTAGATGCTACTGCGTTTGCAGTTCTCTTATTATCTCCAGTAAGCATTATTACTTCTATTCCTTGTGCTTTCAAAGCTTTAATTGCAGCTTTGGCATTTTCTTTTATAGTATCAGACATAGCTATTATACCTGAAAGAGTATTATCTATAGAAACTAATACTGCAGTCTTGCCTTCTTTTTCAAATTCAGAAAGTTTTGCATCAACACTTTCAGTAACTGCAACTTGATTATCTTCCATCATCTTTCTATTGCCAATCATAATTGCATGATTTGAATATGTTGCCTTGAGACCATGTCCGGAAACTGCTTCAAATGAATCTGGGTTGATTATAGGAGTACCATTTTATTAAGCTTTCCTAATTATAGCCTGTGCTAAAGGATGTTCTGAACCAGATTCTGCTATTGCCGCAAGTCTGAGTAATTCTTGTTCTCCAATCTCTTCTGTTAAAGATACCAAATCAGTTATAGATGGTCTTCCTACAGTTAGTGTACCAGTTTTATCAAAAACAATAGTATTAACTTTATTTGCTATCTCTATATGTTCCCCTCCTTTATACAATATACCATTTTCTGCGCCTTTACCAGCTCCCATCATCAACGCAGCAGGAGTAGCAATACCTAATGCACAAGGACATGCAATTATCATTACAGACACAAATGCAAGGACTGAATAGGTTAATCCTGCATTTCCTATAAAGTACCATCCTAGAAATACTCCTATTGCTATTATTACAATGGCAGGAACAAAATATTTTGCTACTTGGTCCACCATTCTTTCCAATTTTGCCTTTCCAGTTTTTGCCTCTTCCACTAATGTTATTATTTGAGACAAGACCGTATCTTGTCCTATCTTTGTTGCTTTGACTTTAAGAAGGCCATTTTTGTTAATTGTAGCACCTATTACCTCATCTCCTTTTGTCTTGTCTACTGGAATACTTTCACCTGTTAAAGCTGATTCATCAACAGAAGAATTTCCTTCAGTTACCAAACCATCTGTTGGAATTCGTTCGCCAGGTCTAATAAGCATTAGATCACCTTCTTCAATTTGCTCTACTGGAATTTATATTTCTTTAAATTCCTTTGTTATAGATTTTAATTTAAAATTATCAAAATTTACATTGCTTTGGTTATTACTGTGGCTATTGTTGTTATTTTTTTTGCTTCCCTCTTCCTCATTTTCTTCCCTAAATACAGGTCTTATTACTTTCGCTGTCCTTGGCTTTAGGTCAAGTAATTTTCTTACAGCATCCGAAGCCTTTTCCTTGGTTTTTGTTTCAAGTAGTCTTCCAACTAGAATAAGTGTAATTATTATTGCAGATGTTTCAAAATATACAGCAGTAAATGGAAAATAACCTGGAACAATAGTTACAATTGCACTATAAAGATATGCAGCTGTAGTTCCTATAGCTATTAGTGTATCCATGTTAGATGCTTTAGCTTTAATTCCATCCCAAAATCCTTTATAAAAACGCCATCCAATCCAGAATTGAATTGGAGTTGCTAAAGCCAGGAGTATGTAATTTGTATATTCCATCATCCCCATTGGAAAAGCCTGTCCTATTTCTGGAATCATATGGGGTAAGCTAAGGATAATTATTGGTATGGTAAGTGCAATACTTGAAGCAACATGCATCTTTAATTTCTTGAAGGCTTTTTCGGGTTCTAGAAACTCATTTAAACATTGAGAGGCGCAAAAATAGTAGGGTATTCTATCTTTAGAATAATGAATAGAATTTTCGGTTTCCTCTACAAACATTCCACATATAGGGTCCTTCGCCATGCTATAGTAATAAATAGATACATGTATAAGGACTAACCTTTACATTTGTAAAACTTGATAGATTCCGAAAATTATTTTATACTTAGGATGCCATTTCATCTTACAGAAATATATATTCTATAATTAGATTTATTGAAAGTCGGGCGTAAATCCTTACAAATAATCTCGTGTTCTACAGGAATTAGCATTCCTATCATAAAAGCGAGATTTGATAGGCTGATAAATGTTCGATTTATCTAATCTATATTCAATGTTTTTGATTTTAATAAAATAGATCTTAAGACTATAAACTAATAAATAAAGAAATCTGTAAAACGACAAATCGATTTAATAGATCATAATATATCTATTAAATAATAAAAGAAAATGATCCCAAATTCAATTACTATGCGATTTTTGTAAAGGTCCAATATCAAGGAAAAATATTCTCAAGTTTGTATATATAGAAAGATATTTTGTTGTTGTTTTAATTGTATAACTTCATATAAAGAAAAATATTGTGGATGTATAGAAGCATAAAAAAATTAAAAAAAGAGAGTAAAAAGGTATTTCTATAGAAACTCGCAATATTGATAAGTATTTTTAGTAACTTAATTTAAACAATTAAAAATTGAATATTTAAAAATATTCTTTCATAATTATAATTGATACTATAAATAAACTTATTAAATTAATAGTTTTTACTTATATCATCTATAGAAGTTAGAAGTCAAGCCAGCCCTTCTTTTTAAAGCCATATATCATAGCTCCTGCAGGTATTATTGATAAAAGAATTATTATTATAAAAGTGGTGTATGGTCCCAGAAATGATGCAGCACCTGTTTCAAAACCTCCTGGTAAATTCACATTCATTCCATAATATGTTGCGAATATTGTGGCGGGAATTGATAATGTGAAAAGTATAGTTAGAATTGCCAAGATCTTGTTAGTCTTTTCCGCGCTAAGCATGAAGTCGGTATCTTTGAATATTTCTATGGTCTCTTTTGATTCATCAAGGACTTCTATCACCTTGTCAATATGATCTTTTACATCATCAAAATAAAGAGTGAGATCTTCTTCTGAGAACCTTTGTATTTCCCTAGTAACAGTCAATATTGTACGCTTTAGAGGATATACTAATCTTTTTAGAGTAGTTATCTCTCTTCTTAAAAGTGAAATCTCTTTTGCAATAGCAATCCTCTCATTAAACACTAAATCTTCTATATCATCTAAATTACCTTCTATTTTTATTAACATATGAAGCAAATCATCTACG
>JAICEO010000025.1 GCA_025924135.1 Nitrososphaeraceae archaeon
AAACTATAGATTTTTCCTTTTGGCTTCCATGTCTTTCTTCTGATCCAATTTAAAATCAATTTTGTATATATTTTACTTAATTTTAAGATAATTAAATTTTTGCCTCTAAAATAATTTAACTAATATATTAAAATCTTATAATATTTACAAAAAAAAATTATATGTAAAAAAAATATTGCTTAAAAAAATTTAATTATAAATATATACTGCAATTATAAAGAAAATTTCTCAAAACTTATAATTAATTATTAATAAAAAATATTTTAGATATAATCTGATAGTGTTATTATATTAAATGAGTAAAATTTAAAAGAATATCTCATTATATTCTTAAAGTAGATTAGGATGTAGATTTTACTTTTTATATGTTCATTTTGGTAAATATCTAGCCGCTACATAGACTGGAATATGAATAGTAAATTTATCTAATTCTGAATCATAAATTGTATAAGTAGAGCTTAAATCAATATTCTCATAATTTAGATCAAAAATTTTATTATTTACATTAACATTCTTTGCTTGCATAATAGGAAACTCTATTCTCAATTTATCTTTATTCTCTTCCTCAATTTGGCTTGATTCTGTTCTTACTTTTATATCTGTAGCAAATATATCAAAACCTAATAACTTATATTCTAAAATGGGAATTAAATATTCCATTGGCTCTCTTTTATTTAATACAGAGTTCTTGATAGTATCATTTGGAAAGATTTGATCAGCCTTAATATCTATGGTGTACTCCACACTTTTGGTTAAATCAATAATTCTATTTTTTAAATTTTCAAATATGTTTTCAAAAATGTTAATATTATTAAAATTTTGACCATATACAAAAAATGTATTATTTGTAACCATTATTAATAAAACATTTAAAGTAATTAAAACCGTAATTTTCATATTTGGTAAATATTAATTTAAAGATTTACAATCTCATATATTCTTTGATTTTGGTTTAACTAAAACAAATCTTGTACTAGCACCTGGTTTTATATTCTTTTTATTTATAATAAAAAAATGATTACATAAAAAGTTACGTGAATGAGGAGTTCTATCTCATCTTATAGATAAACACTAAATGGAATAAAATTCTACAAATAACATGATTTGCTATTGATTCGTGATTCAGTGAATTTGATTCCTACAGCTTGTGAAACAATGATTAAAATAAATGTCTGTATATATTTATTTCTGATAATATGATTTAACATATATATGGTAATATTTATAAACAGATAAAGGTAAATACTAGATGTGAAACAAGATTATTTAGTGGTTCCTAAAACTACTTTAAGAATTTCTGAGGATATTATCAAGCAACTCAAACATATAGCGATCGACGAAAATAAGACATTAACAGAAGTAATACAAGAAGCACTTGATGAATATCTACAACAACATAAAGGAGGTAAAAGTATATAATTTGATATCTTTATCGTTAATTATAATTATAATAATAATCATTTCTATTGTAGTAGTATTATTTACTATTTCAACTGATACAGTTGTATTTGCGCAAAGTCGTAGTCCCAGTAATAGTATTCTAGATGAATATACTTATGTTTGTATAAAACTCAATGAAACAATAGAAGAAAGAGGTACACTAGAAAATAAGAACCCAGATTTTTTAAATACTCAAGAAATATGTAATATGCTGTTGCAAGGCATGGGTTATTTAGATAAACAGGAAATACTCAAGAAATATGAGTAATTCAACAGAAAAAGAAAGAAAGAAGACTAATCATTATAACTAACTGAGTAGATGGAACTATTTTCACCTACTCATTCTGACTAGTAATTTGCCAGATGTTTGATTCTATATCTGAATATTTTCCAAATAGCACCGATAGAATTATGAGTCCAGTTTACCAAAAAGTTATCGTTATGTTATAATATTCAATAATGTAACTGTTACGGAGATATTTAAAGTTAAAGAAGAAGTAAATTCATTTTAGTTCAAGATATTATAAAAAAATCTATTTGTTGTATTTGTCATTTTGTTATTGAAAATGAATCAAATACTTTTCCATTATTTTGAATAAATTTAGCAGTTAATACTTGCGCCTTATTGGTTATATCTACA
This sequence comes from Nitrososphaeraceae archaeon, assembly GCA_025924135.1. Taxonomy (GTDB): domain Archaea; phylum Thermoproteota; class Nitrososphaeria; order Nitrososphaerales; family Nitrososphaeraceae; genus TH1177. The sequence continues at coordinate 2,081 of JAICEO010000025.1, forward strand.
TTTAAGTGACCAAAAAAAGAACTTTGTTGATTTACTATGTAGGAGTTTTTACCTATAAGCTTGTGGAAGTTAATTCCACCGGTACCTACAATTACATATATCTCTCCTTCAGGATCATTATAATTTGATGCAATTTTACTAGTTATAATAGGTTTTGAGCTACTTGCAGAATTATATTCTAATGGAAATGATCTCTGATAATTATGTAGATGTGCCCCTAGAACTAAATCTACTTCATATGTGTCAAAAAGTGGATGATAAATATCTCGTAAATTACCTATACCTTGACACGATGCAATTTTGCAACTTGTAGGAGATGTATAAAAAGGTTCATGCATTACTACAATTATCCAATTCGTATTATCTTTCTTGGCTGCTCTTGCTAAATCATCCTTTATAAAATTATATTGAGAAGAACCAACTGTATAGGGGGTTTGAGTATTCATTATTATAAAATGAACATTGTTAAAATCAAATGAATAATATGCATTAGATGTTAGGCCAAATGATTTTTTATATTGATTAAATCCAGTTTTGGCAGAATTTTCATGATTTCCTATAGTAATTTTCATATTATCATCTATTGACGCAACTTTACTGAGCCAACAATTTGCTGTAGGTTGATAGGAATAATCTCCCAAACCTAACACAAGCTCAGATGCACCAAGTTTATTTGTAGTTTTTGTATTGGCTATTCCTTTAACAGTTACATCGGTATTGGAATTACATCCCCAATCTCCAACAGCTGCAAAATTAAAATCATATGTTGCAGCATGAACGTTGTAAATACTTGCTATTGATAAAAAGAAGAGAATTGATGATGATAATATACCAATAAATGAAAGAGATAAAATACTGATTTTCATAGGTTTCTTTCACTAATCTCCATTTTATTTATGATGTCATTATTGGTTTTTGCATGGTATAGAAAAGTCTCGAGAAATTCCTGTCTTATTTGTATCTAGTTTATCGTTAGTATCCGCGTCATCAAAGAACTTTATTTTGTAATCTCCACTGTTAATATCATCAACATATGTGCGTTCTTCAAAACCCCCACTACTATTTGTAGTAAAATAACCTGAGAGTGCAATTGTGTTATTTATTGTATCAACCAAATCCCAATGTACATTACTATTTGGTTCAAACCCGTCTGTTTCAAGAGTTACTTCAAAACCTTCTTCTGTACCGCAGTTAGGATTTATAGTTACATTTTTCTGTGAATATGCTATTAAAGTAAATAATGGTATGATAATAGCCATACTCATTATAGCCGGTAACAAAATGTAATATCTACTCATTAATTAAGTTCATTATAATTAATATATAAGCAAATCTTTTTTATTATTCAATAGGGTATTGCTATATCAGTAGAATTAAAGGTTTATGTATATATGTTTATCCAATTTATTCGATTAAATTGGAAAATAGTATTTATGATTAATATTCATTCTATAGTATTTTTAATTGTTATAAATTTTACAACTGATTTATAGGGGATGATATTGTCAAATAGATATTTAATTTTATTTAATTAACATATAAAATATCGTAAATAAAAAATTTTTACTCAAAAATATTAAGATGAATATGATTATCTATAGGTAGTTTCTTGTGTAATATATCAAGTATAAGATATTAAAAGGAAATTTTATTATAAAAAATTAATATATTTATTTTTCAAAAGCTTGAATATTTTTATATAAGTCAATTCTATTATAAGCGAATATAATAGTGAACCAAAATTGATTAACGATGTGCAATCTATCGTCAAAAGTTTTTTTTCTAACCGAAATGCATCTAGCTACGATCGAATAGTAAAATATACTACATTTGGAAAAGATTCATTGTGGAAACAAAATATTGCTAATTATATAACTCAAGAACATAAATGTATACTAGATGTTGCATGTGGGACAGGAATTTTTTCATCCTTCATTTCTAATCTACCATACAAAGACCTTATTGGGGTTGATTTAACATATAGTTATATCTCTAATGCTAAAGCAAAAAGAGGATATTCACTTTTGGTTAATTCTTTGGCAGAGTTATTACCATTTAAATCAGAAAGTTTTGATTGTATAGTGTCTTGTTATTTGGCTAAATATGCAAAAATTTCTCTTTTGGTTGATGAAATATGGCGTCTCCTCAAAAAAGGTGGATTAGTTATTTTCAGTGATTTTGTATATCCACTGAATAAAATAATGAGACTTCTGTGGAATTCCTATTTTAATATTCTAAAATTGTCTGGCCAAATTATTAAACCATGGAAACATGTATTTTATAATTTAGATGGAGTTATAAAACGAAGTACCTGGACTAAAGATCTACAAATAGCATTAAAAAAGAAAGGATTTCAATCTTTGGATGTTAAATATTATACAGGTGGAACTTCAGCAATAATATCTGCTTTTAAAATATGAATGACAACAACAACTTTAATTCTATTCGTATAAACGAATGGTTCGTTCCAAGATTTGGGCCATTGAAATTCAGGGCTTTTATTGGAATGCTATTTCTTCCATATACTGGAATGTGTATCTCTTTTACAATAATAGGTTCAATGCTTTCCGAATCTATAGCCTGGGATAGAGCTCTATCCATCTTTATTATTTATTTTTTAGGTCTTGGTGTTTCAGCTCACGCTGCAGATAACCTAGGTTCCAAAAAAATTAAACCTTGGGGTAATTTTTTTTCCACTTTGGAATTGAGATTAATGGTAGTGGTAGGACTTTCTGTGTCCTACTTATTGGGTATTTATTATATTATTACATTTGTTCCATTGTTATTAATTATTGCAATTATAGAAGGCTTTTTTTTATTTGCTTATAACTTTGAGTTATTTAATGGATTCTTTCATAATAATTTTTGGTTTGCTATATCATGGGGTAGTCTGCCTTTATTAGCAGGATTTGTTATTCAAACTAATTCTATTTCTATATTATCCTTAATTGCCTCTATTGGCGCATTTTTGGTAGCATATATAGAAATAAGAATTTCTAGAAAATATAAAGAACTAAAACGTAAACCGCGCGATATTGTTAATTATAATACAAAGAAATTAGAACATTCACTAAAAATTTTGAGTTTAATAACTATATCATTTGCAGTATTACTGACTGTATGTAGATATATTATTGAACAATATAATATATTTTAGGTTTAACATTAATTAATTAAATGTATATGTTCATTATTAATGTTAAATCTAATTCTACTATTTTAAATGATATTTTAAAACTCGAGAAGAGGAGTAGTATTAAGTTAAATTCTTTTGAAAAGATTCTTTTAATGAATAATGGTACAACAGAACTATTCTTACAAATTCTATCTAATTCATTAACTAAGATAGTAATTATACAACAAATTGAAAAAAATAATATTATAACGAGGAAAATAAATATAATCACTAAAGATCGAGGTAAAATTCTTGCGGAGGCAAAATCTACTATCTATTTGAAAAATCTTCCTAATAAAATCAAGTATGAAATAAGAAGAGGTGAAAAGGGAATAGGGATTATTATCTTGGAAAATAAATTAGAAACTTATAAAAGAATTACGGAAATTGGTTATAACTCAAAAGATTCTTATCTTTATAGAAAATATAAGTTATCATCAGGAAAACATATTATAGGTAGAGTAATTGAAAATTTTTCAATAGGGATATATGATTAAATGGTTATAAATAGATATGGAGTCCAAAAATATACTAATAGATTTAATCTGTTAATTGTCTGATTCCACTAGTATGAGATTATTATTAAATTCGAATGCAAGACTCTTTTGTTTCAACTTAATTCTTACTTCATTAGCAAATTCAATCATCTTTTCTGTGTTTACATCGTTAGTATGTATTTCTACTCGTATATATTTGGTGGGTTCAAATTTTCCCTCAAAATAACCATCAAACTCAAAAATTGATAATGCTCCATATTTTAATGTTATATCTTTGATTATGTCATTATAACCTTCAACTCTAGGTAAATAAAACTTTATTGAATCATTGAAAATTTTTATTTTATAAATTTTTTCATTTTTCGTATGATTTTTTGTTGAGGACTGATTCGGTGTATTCATTAAAGATGCTATATATATCTAGTTAAGTATATTTATTATGTATATTTATTAATCATATTATACATCTCTTTATTAGCTATTTCAAGAGTAGATGTATATTTTTATAGAAAAGTTATAGTAATTTAGATTGTAATAAAATAGTACTTAAATACTCAATTATTATAAGATAAGATATATTTTAATGAATAAACCTTCAAAAAATAACCCATCATTACAGCGGAAACACGAGAAAAATAAATCCAAAGAAGTAGTAGAGTCAAGTGAACTAGAACAAATAGAAGAATTAAGTATTAGAATTGATACATTAGTAGAATTGTTGTCTGATAAAGGAATCATAAATAAAAAAGGTTATATCAATAATGTTATGATGCGGATACATGAAGCATCTAAGGCAAAATCTTTTGATGAATATGATGAATTATAAATATAAAAGTAAGTCTTATTTATTATTTAGATAGATTATCTATCTATTTGTTACTCTGCTGTGTGTTTTTATTATTTTTCTTTATTTTTGCTATAGTTTAAAAAATATTGATTAATTGTAGATCAATTTTTTATATATATAATGTATTAGTTAGTATTGATAATTAATCTATTTCAAGCAATTAAACTATATTTCTCTCCTTTCTTATCTACTATTTATGAATCTATAAAATCTTCAACTATTATTGTATCAAAATCTGTCCAAATATTAGGACCAATAAATATTAGGATTTGAAAATGTAAATGTGGTATATATGTATAACCAGTCATACCTACTTCGCCAATTTTTTCTCCTTGTTTAACCTTTTGTCCTTCTTTTACATTAGAACTATTAAATCTGAGATGATCGTATCTTGACGTTTCTTCATTCTTATGCATAATTGAAACAAAATTAGAAAAGTTCCAATAAGCAGGATTTGGACCACCTATTTGTGAGTCATCTTTAACATATGTTATTATTCCATCGGCCGCTGCAAGTACAGGTGTATTTTCTGGAACTATAAAGTCTATTGCATTTCTTAACTTTCCAATATGAGCCGGTGACGTACTTCGATCTATTCTTTGAATAGAATTTTTTGGTACAGGAAAATGATATTTATTTAAAGCAATCCTATTATCGAAGATTTTATTATCTTTCACTTAAGGTATTAGATAAAAATATTATTTAATTATTCATAATAAACATTTTATATTCTACATATTGAATTAACATTACAGAACCAAATTTTGAACCCAATTTAAGAAATTGCTTTGGAATATCTTGATCTGTATCAATATTAACATATGGAAACGATAGGAGCTAAATTATACTTATTTACATTATCCATCTGTACATAAGGTTAGTGAGTCTTCATTTAAATTTCTTTTAGGTAACCAGCATTCTTATATAACATTCTAACACATTCAGTATATGTTCTATATCTAAATTTTATTTCTTTAACAGGCATATCTTCAGTTAAATATTCTTTTGATGTATCAATAGAATATTTTTTAGCAATGTCCTCTAAAATTGTATTTACTGTTGAATTTAGATATGATTCTACTATAAGGTTTGACATATTATATTATATTAAGTACTCTATAGTATATAATTACTGTATTTGTTTTATAGTAATACCAAATGTTGTTAATTCATAAAATTAAATTTTACAAAATAACTGATTTTTTTATTATTCTATGGTTATAATAATTAAACATAATATCGAAAGTGACATAGTGATTTATCCATTTTAGTTTGAAATTGGTTTTGGGAGTGGGTCTTTTCTTGTATTATTCATTCGTCTAATCTTCTTCTGTAGATCAGAAACATTGTTAATAAAGATTAGTTCTCGTTTTTCAAAACAATTAAAATCGATAACAAGGCTCCTATCATGAGAGCAATATAGAGTGCTATGTTTATTTAATTTTAGATACTTTCTTGCTTTGGACATATATAATCTTGTGAAATCAGTGTACATTGCAGGTTAGTGAATTACCATAGTCTAATAGCACTATACATCATAGGCCATAGTAAGATTAAGAATACTTTTCTATATGATTTTGAAATAATATGTTGTAAATTTATTATTTAATGTTGATGAAAATTTTATCGTAATTATAGTTATTGATATATTAATATTAAAAATAGAGGTTAAGATAGATGAATTCGAATATTATGCTCTTTTTGTTTTTTATAAACTTGACTGTTAATTTCTAAATTCGACAATTTAATATCAGAAATATAATCTGTACCACTTAGCCTCAATAGGATTCAAATTCCTCCTAAACTTTAGCCTCCATCAAAGAGTCTTCTAAAATATTACCATCTTTTACTAACAAAATTAATTTTGAGAATATCATTTTACTGAATTTCGTATATTTTGATGTTAAATAAGCTCCCTAATTGCATTTCCTAACCCTACGATTATTATTATTTTTATTATTTCAATAGTGCTTAATTGGCTAAACCCCTGTTTCCAAGTCAATTTTATTATAAATAAAATTAATAATGTAACAATTGTATTTCTGAAAATTACTATATTAAGATTGATATAAAAATTAACAATTTTTAGAGAGAGAAATAAAGAAAATTGATAATAACAAATTATCGAACAAGTATAGTAATTTAGATTTTTATGTTATTTTGTCGAAATATTTTATTTGAATAGTGGTGAAATTATCCTTATTACTTTTGTTCTTTCTCTTTCAAAGTTTCTAAAAATAAAAATATTCCTTTCTCTGTGGTCTTTGCATTTTCTTATACAACTTTATTATTCCTTTGACATGACATTCATAGGGTGTTGTTTATCTAATAAAAAGTCAAAAATTAATTATAAACTGTAATTTCTTATAATATCTAGCAATTGTTATAATATCAAACCAAAAGTTAATGATTATTTTTACTGTTTTATTTATTGCGACAGTGTCAAGCCCCCATCTACGTAAACTGTTGTACCTGTAATGTAACTTGCATCAGTTGAAGCTAAAAAGAAAGCTACTTTTGCAATCTCTTCAGGTTCTCCTATTCTTCTCATAGGAATTTTTTCTTCTTCTTGTTTTTTCTTTTGTGGATTTTCCATAATATCTTTATTCATAGGTGTATTTATTGCACCGGGTGCAATACCGTTTATTCGTATTCCTTTTTCCGCTACTTCTAACGCTATATTCTTAGTAAGCATTTCCATTCCTCCTTTTGATGCAGAATATGGGGCAGAATATGGCATAGGGATGGATTCGTGTACAGATGAAATATTAATTATAGAAAAATTTTTATCATAATCATTATTTTTATTATTACCATTTATATGATTAATATTGTTACTATTGCTACTACTACTTGTCATATACTTCAACGCTTCTCTTGTACAAAGAAATGTTCCTCTTAAATTAACTCCCATAACATAATCCCAGTCTTTGGATGTTATGTTATTCGTTCTTTGTGACGGTCCACTGATACCCGCATTATTAACCAAAACATTAATCCTTCCAAATTTATTTATAGCTTCTTCAATTAAGGAAATGCAAATCTTTTCTTCTAAAATATCTCCAGTTAGATATGCAACTTGACTTGGGTCACTAATTTCATTTTTTATTTCTTGTACCGTTTCTATTAGTTCTTTTTCATCTCTTGCATTCAACAAAATAGAATAATTATTTTTTGCAAATTCCTTTGCAATCGCTTTTCCTATTCCTCTACTAGATCCTGTAATGACTACTACTCTATTTTGATTATTATTAGACATATGTAAATACTATACTACAAGATATTTTACTGTTAGATGTTTATCACTAATTAAATTTTTACTTCATGTGGTTATTAGTATTAGATATAATTCATTAATCACAGACTGTAAGTTAGAATATAATTAAATTTGTGTTAGTTGTACAGAATATTATTTCTATCTGATTGATATGCTGTTAACATTAATATAAACAAATGGATTAGAAAAAGAAATTTACCATATACTATTTTGATACAATCATCTTAATATCATTTCCTTATCAATAACAAAAATTTATTAAATCGAAGAACCATATTATATCTAGGAGATATAAAAATAAACCAAAAAGTTTTAGAAATACAAAACAATAAAATAAAGCTAAATCAACTAGAAGATTTTAAAGAAATATTTGAATTTATAAAAACTTCTATATCTACTGTTTTTAAAATGAACAGAACCGGGCTAAATTTAATATTACAAGGAATGCCAAGTAATCTAGGAGCATATCATGTTTTAGGTTCAAATATCATAGTTGCTAATCGATATATATTAGAATATATAAAAAATACCAAATCGAAGGAGGAATACAATTCTTTTGTTTTTGCAGTTTTGGCTCATGAATACTTACACAGTTTAGGAATAATAGATGAACATACAGTCAGAAAAATGACTTATAAATTATGTTTTGATATGTTCGGAAAAGATCATACAACCACCAAATTTGCATATAATCCATTAGGTGCATTTCCACAATTACAAATGATATCCAATAATAACTTTGAAACAAGTTTTACTCAAATCAAAAAATTTGACGACAAAAACCTTTCATATATAGGATAAAATATATAGGAATGTAAATTCTGATATCCACTCTAATATCTTTTTATTTGAATAGTGTAATCACGAATTGGGTACATGAAAACCATACACAATGTATTAAATTGTAAGATTAACTATTTGTGTATTTAGGTTTAAACCTACAAATATGATTAATTATATATGGTAGAATATGTATAGCAAGGGCATAAAAGGGAATCAAGAAATAGATCCAGAGGAATTAAAAAAGAAAATAGATAATAATGAAAATATTTTTCTTTTAGATGTTCGAACCCCTCAAGAATATGAGGCATGGAGAATATCTTATGAAAAACATAATAATCCTAAATTAATTCCTGTTGATCGTTTATTCATGAATGATCCTACTTTACTCAAAGAAATTCCTAAAGAAAAGGAAATCGTTACGGTTTGTGCCCACGGAAATAGATCAATGATTGCTGCAAAGATACTACATCAATTAGGATATAATGTAAAAAGCGTAAAAGGAGGAATGACTGGGTGGAATAAAGTCTCCGATGTTGCAGAGATTCCTGTTCAAAAAGAAGCCCCATTTAAAATATGGCAAATTAGAAGAATATCAAAAGGATGCATTGGTTATATCATATCGTCAAAAAAAGGTAAAACAGCAACAGTTATAGATCCAAGTAGTGAAATTTATGAATCTTTTTTAAAAATCACACAAAATAATGAATTACAAATAACACAACTACTTGATACTCATCAACATGCAGACCACGTATCTGGAATTGTAAAACTATTCAAAACTATAACAACAGAAACAAATATGGAAAAAATTCGACTGTATTATAGCTCACTAGAAGATTATGATACTAGTAAAACAGAACTTAAAAATATAATTTATGTTAAAGATGGAGATAAAATAGATATAGATGATAAAGTTTCACTAAGAGCTATTCATACACCAGGTCATACGAATGGTAGTATGTCTTTTATTATTGAGTATAGCCTTAATGATAATAATAACAATAATGTAAATGAGAAAAATTCTACAAATTCTTATTTATTTACTGGAGATACATTATTTGTTGACGGTGTAGGAAGACCAGATTTAAGAGACCAAGCCAAAAAATTCGCTGAATTATTATATAATACTTACCATAAAAAAATTCTTGAATTACCAGATGATACAATTGTTCTTCCTGCACATTTTAATGGAACATCCGTTGCTTTGAAACATGGAGTGCCAATATTAGAAACACTTGGTACAATAAAGAAAAAAGTAAAACTTCTTTCTATGACTAAGGATGAATTTATTGATTATATAACAGATACAGTACAACCTAGACCTGGGAACTATAGAATGATAATATCAATTAACAAAAAAATGCTTCCACATAATGAAATAGAAATGGCAGATTTAGAGGCTGGTCCTAATTCTTGTGCAATATCCTCTTCATAACACTATCATATTTGTTTAATTATAAACTGGAATTACTATCTATTTAAAGAGAAAAGTAGGATCTAAATTACATTATTACTAATTAGATGTAGATTTGAATCCTATCAACACCACAAATTCTAACATCTAACCATCTCCAATTTATTAATAATAGTAATTGTGTTTTTAATAAATTAATGATTTAAAATGATATACTTTTTTATTTTAAAGCCCCTATTTCAATAGCCTAGATATACCAATCTGTTAAAATCGTTTTCTAAATAAATTAAAATAGTAGAATGCTGTAAATATACATGATAGGCAGTGAGTTGTGAGTTATTTACTATAGGAATTGTAGCAGGTTTAACTTTAACAGCAACAGCCTTAGTATTTCAATTCTTCAGTGATAGAAGAAAGGAATTCCAAAACTTAACAAACGAATTGGAAGTAAATAATTAAAAAAGTAAAATAATGATTGCAATAGAACAAGATAGTACACACATTTTTTTATTATGCATACAACAATAAAAAGAAATTGAGTTATTAATAAAAGATCACAGATACTGATTAACAATATAAGTTATACCATCAATCAAATAGTTAATTTCCTGTAATACTTACTGAATATACTGAAATGTTTTTTATTTAATATCTAGAGTGTAAGATTAGAATATATTTAAAATCTATATTATGCTAAAAGCAAATAATACAGCATGATAAATAAAAAACTTTTTAACAATAATTACATTGATAAAAAACAATTTGCAGATAATGATGTTATTATTAATTGGTTAGCTTTTCAAAAACAAGAAAATGAAGAAAAGATAAACTCTTCAAATACTCAAATTGAAAACAAGTACTATAAAATTTCCATTGACTGTATCAATTTATGTAATAATTTAATCGAAGATCATCAAGATCTTCAAAAAGTTTATGAAGAAATTAGTAAAAAAATTGGAATACTAGAAAAAAAATATAGAAATACAAAAGTGAGATTAGAAAAAGAGATAATATTTTTAAATATAGAAAATTTGAAAACAATCAAAAAGAAAATTAAGTTAGAACTTGATAAATTTAGTTGAATTCAACTATAATATAATAATAATCTAAATTATTTCTTTTTAAGTGAAAATTGTAATAATATAAAAAAATTTTACTATCGTAGTTGCTGAAATGCTATCTAAAATAACAAATGAAACATCTATCCAACAAGAATATTTCGATTTATGCTAAGGAAAACGATATATATAAATGATTTTTCATATCCAATAACTGAGCTTAATATGTCTATTGATAATAGCACATTTTTCAAGATATTGGTAGCAATTGACGGTTCAGAGAACTCTACGAAAGCAACAGAATATGCCATAGAGAATATAGCAATTAATCAAAAAGCAAATGTGCAATTGATTATAGTAACAGTCATAGAACTTAATCTATCAATCTTTCTAACAGCACCTACCTTTGGATTAGAAGAACATGAAGGAAAAAGGAAACAAGCGAAGGAGTGGCTAAGCAATATTGAAAAAATGATTCAACGTAAAGATAAAAATATTAAATTTAAATCAGACATTCTTGAGGATCCTACATTAAAAGTAAGTTCTATAATCATAAACCATGCTGAAAATGAGAATGTTGATTTAATAGTAGTTGGAAACCGAGGTAGAACAGGTTTTAAAAGACTGTTATTGGGAAGTGTTGCATCAGACATTGTAACTTATGCCCACTGCCCAGTTTTAGTAGTAAAATAATGAAATTTAATTTGCATTAATCACTAAAAATATCAGTTAATAATGGTTATAGGTTTCTTTTGCTGAGTTAAAATACTTATCATCATGCTTTCAATCCTATAATAGTTCGATTAAAACCTACTATAAAGTTCTGTTTGCTAGGGACATATTAAACGACTTTCAATCCTATAATAGTTCGATTAAAACCTGAAAGGTTGTCCAATTGTTGTTGGGGTTTGCTGGATCTTTCAATCCTATAATAGTTCGATTAAAACTTGGAAATCTTTTATACTAAAAGCAGAACTTGTTTTTTCAATTTGTTAACTAAAATATACAATAAGAATTTCAAATCGGAGATTTTAGAATATAGAGAAAGAATACTAGATGCATGTTAAGACAGGCAATGGCTTAACTAAGATAGCATTTTTAGATTAACAAAGTTCACCGATTTTTAAATATCTAATACAACTAGTAAATACTAATCTAATCATCAAAACAACACGTAAGGGAAGCCTATTTCGCAAAAGCCATAGTCTGTATATTATCTGCCATGGTTTTCTGCAGGCTATGGCTTTTTTTACAAATAAATTATCTCGTAATATTAAATAGAATATTAACATATCTCACATAGATAAAAAATTGGTTTCACTATAATCCTCTATTGTACATGTACAATATCTGTTCCAAATACATTTTTCTTTTCATAATACTGTTTATTGATAAGAATGTTGGTATATCATAACTATCTTCTTGATAAAACTCATAACAATCCCTCCATTCTTGTTAATTTTAAATATTGTGCCCAAAATATCATAGATTTTTAAAATGGAATATCTAGTAAAATTTTAACTTCAGAAGGTTTTTTACCTTCTTGATATAGAAGAAAAGCTTACTACTTAGGGATAGCTTTTTTGTTGTTGTTTTTTTGATTGTTTTTTGTTCTTCTTTCTTTATTTGTAATCTTACTTTTTTATCATAGGCTTTGATTATCTTTGATATATACGAAAAAGATACGTGAATATTTTTTTGCAATATCACGGATTATTTTTCCTTGTAAGTGTAATTGAATAACTCTTCATTTCAAATTTGTTTAAAGGGATTTGAGACATTTCTGCTATAATAAACTGCTAAAAAAAGGAGTTAATATATACTATCATCATTGTTATCATTTGTTATTTTATGTTATCAACTCATTTCCATTGTTATCATCTCCATTTCATCATTCGTGAAAATTTTGCAAAATAGGTACTACATATAAAAAATTTTTTCAGATGCTATTTAAAGTATGATTTAACTATGCTTTCAATGTTTCGTCAAATCGCTTGGTTTAATTCTAGTAGTGTTACATAAAGGAAATGTAGCAATGAGCAAGAATTCGGAAGTTGCCAAAATTTTTCGGGAAATTGCATTTATTTTACAGACAGTTGAAGAGAAGAAAAGTGAACCTAACACAATCTTTAAAATTAGATCATATAATAGGGCTGCAGATGAAATCCAAAATTTATCTTTCGATATAGATGATATATACAAAAAAGAAAAACTAAAAGGATTGTTAAAAATCCCCTCAATTGGAAAGGCTATTGCTACAAAACTTGAAGAATATATTACAACGGGAAAGATACATTATTACGATGAACTAAAAGAGAAGTTACCAATAGATGTTAGCCAATTTTTCGGTTTAGAAGGTATTGGCCCAAAAACAATAAAGATGCTGTATTTTAATCTCGGAATCAAAAATATCTCTGATTTGGAAAAGGCTGCGTTAGAAGGCAAAATTAGAAGTATTCCTGGATTTTCTCAAAAGAAGGAAGAATTAATTCTAAAGAAAATTCAGTTTTTTAGAAAAGGTGGAGGACGACGACTAATTGGTGAGGTGTATCCTTTGGTAAGGCGAATAGAGGAACGTCTTTCAGGAAATATTGGAGTAAAACAAGCAGTAGCTGTCGGTTCCTTTAGACGAATGAAGGAAACTATAGGTGATATTGATTTTTTGGTGTCAGTTATGTCTGAAAAAGATGGAGATAATATAATTGATTATTTTGTAAATATGCCAGAAGTTAAGGAGGTAAGCGGTAGAGGATTATCTAAAGCATTTGTCAAACTAAATAATGGAATTGATGCAGATTTACTTGTTGTACCTCAAGAGAGTTTTGGTGCAGCGATGCAATACTTTACCGGAAGCAAAGAACATGGAGTAGCTATGAGAAAAATAGCAATATCTAAAGGCCTTCGTCTCAACGAATGGGGAGTTTTTGACAAACAGAACCATAGAGTAGCCGGAGCGACTGAAGAAGAAGTGTACAGGGTATTGGGCCTCGATTGGATTCCTCCAGAAATGCGAGAAAATAGAGGAGAAATAAAGTTAGCAAAAAAGGGAAAAAATGTAATAGAAAAAGAAGAAGAGGAGAAAGTAAGGCTCAGCCAATTAATAGCATATGACGATTTGAAAGGAGACTTACAAGTTCATAGCAATAACACTGATGGCACAATGTCTATAGAAGAAATGGCATTAAATGCAAGAGACAAATTCGGATTAAGTTATATTGCAATCTCAGATCATACGAAAAGCTTGAGGCTTACTAATGGACTAGATGAAAAACAATTGTTAAATCAAGCAAACACAATTGCAGAGCTAAATGACAAAATTAATGTAAATAATAGTAATAAGCATTTTCGTATATTATCTTCTGCAGAAGTAAATATTCTAAAGGATGGATCACTTGATATTTCCAATAACGTCTTGGATAAACTAGACATAGTAGGGGCTGCTATTCATTCTCATTTTTCTTTACCAATAGAGTCACAGACAGCTAGACTCATAAGTGCAGCTCAAAATCCTAGTATTGATATTATATTTCATCCTACGGGCAGAATTATTAATCGAAGAGAAGGATATCCTGTTAATATATCCAAATTGATTGAAGTAGCAAAGGAATCCAATACAATCCTTGAAATTGATGCTCATTATGATCGGTTAGATCTAAAAGATGAATACATACGAATGGCTGTTGAAAATAACGTTAAATTGGTAATTGATTCTGATGCTCACCATCCTTTACATTATGCTTTTCTAATATTCGGTATAGGACAAGCTAGGAGAGGATGGGCTATGAAGTCTGATATACTTAATACTCTATCAGCTAAGGAATTACTTAATAGCCTCAAATAGCAGACAGAGCATTTATCCTTTATTGGTGAACAAAAGAGAAAATTCTATAGTATTTAAGGTTATACCGACTTTATCCTCTACAATTTATTAGCATTTATCATGAGAAATCGTAGTACATATCTCATGCCCAATATATTCGATTTTAGATTAATTCATATTGATTATGTATTTTTATATGATAAAAGTATTAACAGGAGTTTAACAGAGATAAACAAATTTTTCCTAAAAATATTAAATATTTTGAAAGGATACATAATAATTTCTTTTTAAATTTAAATACATTTATTCAAAATGGTATATGAACTAAAAAAACAAATTTTTTAACAAGTTTATATTATTGATAATTGTTGGATAGAGAAAAAGTTCTTAGAAGTTTATTTACTAACGCCATTGAAGATACGATAGAAACTCTACCTTATACAATTCAAGTATTTCAAGATCCATTATACGATTTAAAAAAAACAGTAACTAACGATTTGGATTTTCTTTTAGGAGCATTCTTTGCACAAGTACTTTTGTTTTATTCTGTTTATTGTTCAAACAACAAAGATATCAAACCAACAATTGAAGAATCACAGCAATTTCATTATGAATTATTTTCGAAAGCAGAAGAATACAAAACCATGATTAGAGAATTAATGGTAACGAATAATACTTAAAGTTACAAGTTCCAAGTATGAATGAGTTTTTAATCTGATATAATTTAGGTAATAAAAAATATACAGTTTCGTTATACAATAATATCAACTAAGTGGAAAAATATATCATCATTCTATTTATCTTAGCAATCTGGAGAGATTGAAAGAGATAGAACTTGAAGAGGGAATTTGATTAAATTTTTGGCTAATATGATATGTATAGTTTTAATCCTCATTTAAATAACCATAGTCATTGTTGTTATTGTCGTTGTACTGCTGAATAAAATTTAACTTTCTGGTTTGAATTTCTCTTTTTCTTGTATAATTAAAGGAATGATTTTTTCAGTTATTATTTTATCAAAATGATTTTTCATCAAAATCCATATTTAAAATCAAATAGTAATACGGATTTTTTTCATTATTAGTGATTGGAATCAAACACCTACTCATTCTTGTATATCTTCTAAACGTATAAGTTAATTTACCCATTTTTGATTCGAGATTGAATCTCGTTTTATGTCTATTTATTGTATTAATTGCAAATTCGTGATTTTCGTCTATGGTAAGAAAAGGTTTTAGCCCTTTTCTATCTCGTTCATTAATAATAATACCGTTTTTGATCCGTTATTCCTACCCATCTTATAGACCCGTCAGAATTTAATAACTTTTGGGTAAAAGCATAAAGGAATTTTCGTAGTGTTAAGCTTCTCATTATTGTTATCCTCATCATCATCATCATCGTTATTATTATTATTTCCATACATATTCTTTCTCTAACTTAGTAATTTTGAATTGTAATAAAAAAGTTATTTTAATATAAAACTAACATTATAAGAAATAAGTTACAGCAGAAAACACAAGTTAAGCAATAAAAAAATTTAGTAATATATCATAATATAAACTATTCAAGTCCTGCTAGAAAAAGAGTGAATTATTATTTATTTTGATTAAATCTGACGACAGGCAAAAAATACCACAATCCTAATTAGCTAAAATTATTACTTTATTTAGTAAATCTGAAGAAATTATTCAATCATATAAATATTTTAAATCGCTAATTCATTTTTATTTTTAGTTCCTATATCATAGGCTTGAATAACGTCTGAAACAAATATTTTTCCATCAGAGACAGAACCTGTAGACAGTTCGTTTAACAGCTGTTCAATAATTTTTCCTACTAGAGAATCAGGGACAAGAACTTCAATTTTGGTTCTTGTACCATATTTTGGAGTATACATCATAACTCCTCTTCCAACAGGTATTGGTTTCCATTTTGTTTTACCTCTGCCGCTAATGTGATAAAAACTCATTCCACCAACATCAAATTCTTCTAATATCTTATTAGTTTTATCAAGACGTTCATGTGGTATTATTATCTCAATTCTCTTCATAATTTTATAAGATTATTTTTTATATAATTAAATATTTAGCCAAATAAAATTGAGTGTTTATAAATTTTTTTTATGTTCTGTGTTCAATCTTGTAGAATTGCTCAATTAATTAATAAATTAATTTAACCACTATTTCAGTATTCCTCTAAACGAACTCCCTTCAAATTTTTTTCACTGAATCTATTTTTTATATAATTAAGCCATCAAAGTTTCAAAAAATCCAAAGAAATTAAAAATAACTAATATTTCACCAAAACTTAATTATCTATTTATACCAATGTCTTTAACTCTTGCATCAATAGTATATGTTACAGTAAATGGTTCACCATTTGTTTTATGAAAAACTAGTGCATTTCCTACAAAATTAAATGAACCAGAACTTATTCCAGTACCGTTTATTTCTATAGGTACATCAATTATATCTCTCATATGAGTAATCGCAATACTCTTATTACCTGGCAATACTGCATGATAGGGTTCACCATGTAATGAATCTGGTTTCTGTTCTGGTGCATAAGTATGAAGAATCTCTGCCTCTATTGGTTTACTTGCGGTAAATGTTACCGTTCCCGACCAAACCTTTCCATCATCTCTTAAAGGAAGAGCAAATACTACCTCATGAGATGGTTGTCCTGGATGCCTTACAGGAGCAGGTTTGGACATAATCGTCTTTTGTTCTATAAAAGTGTCGCTACCATTATCAAGAATAGAAGATGAATATAATAAAGATGAGCTATTATTGTTGTTTATATCCGAAGATGCAAAAACAATTGAGCTGAAATCACTAGATACTATGGATATCCCAGATCCAGCCATAAAAAATATAATTGTAGGAATTAAAAACGACGCTTTTGAATTATCCATATGAAGTTTATCTTTATCAAATAAATTGAACATATCAAGCCTCTAAAATGGATTTAATTAAGTGTTTTAATTAAGTGTTTTGAAATACAAAAAC
>JAICEO010000026.1 GCA_025924135.1 Nitrososphaeraceae archaeon
AAACCCATATTCTTTATACTTGTAAATATTGTCCCAAAAATCTGTATTCAATATAATCTATGTAATGAATTATAGTAATGATATTAAAATATAGATATTTTTATTAATTTATTCTATTATTAACTCTCTTTTTATCTTACCGATAGTCAATAATTTTATCTAAGTAAAATAAATTTTAGAACAAGATACTATAAATCTCCAATACCTAAAGTCGTTGTTGTTATTACAAATCCTTTTCTTTCTTTTCATTTTCTTTATTGTAATGGTTTTTCGTCTAATTTATTTAATGATTAGTCATCAAGATGAGACTTGTATTGTTTGCAAAAATTAGTGATAAATTAACCATTTATTATTCAAAGATTAAGAATATTATTATATGATTTTTTAACTTTAACAACTCAAAATAAATATATACAATTTTTAAATAAATTATATTATTGTGATAGAATCTAATTGTGAAAATAGGATAGAGGATGATAATTTTACATTCTTAAGCAATGCAAATCAAAGTTCTAAACATAATTTTATTATAGATGAGTTGGCCAACAGATTCGAAAAATTATCTGCAACAGATATTCTTAAATGGTCAATTGAAAAATTTGGAACTAAGATTGCATTAGCATCAAGTTTTGGTGCAGAAGATGTTGTAATTATTGATATGATGGTCAAAATAGATAAAAGTAAAACGAAAATCTTGACATTGGATACAGGTAGATTAAACCAAGAAACCTATAATGTTATGGATGAAATACGTAAAAATTATGATATTTCTATAGAATCATACTTCCCAAATTCACAACAAGTTGAAGAGATGGTACTTAAAAAGGGGTTTAACCTCATGTACGAAAGTATAGAAAATAGAAAATTATGCTGTGAAATAAGAAAGGTAAATCCACTTAATCGAGCCCTTGCATCTCTTGATGGATGGATAACAGGTCTAAGAAGAGAGCAGGCAGTTACCCGTTTAAATATTAAAAAAATTGAGATTGATCCAACTCATAATAATATTCTTAAAATTAATCCCATTGCTGATTGGAATGAAAATATGGTTTGGGAATACATAAAAGAAAATCATGTTCCATATAATAAATTACATGACATGGGATTCCCAAGTATTGGATGTGAACCATGTACTCGTGCTATTAGCAAAGGAGAAAATCGTAGATCTGGCAGATGGTGGTGGGAAGAGTCATCTCAAAAGGAATGTGGACTTCACATTGACACTAGTACAAAAATAGTCTGAATTTTTAAAGATACCAATACTCTTTGTACTTGCAAGACAAAAGGAATACTAGAACATCACTTTTGATTAGATAGAAATCTACAATCAGTCTCAAGTATAACCAATTGCATTTTATCTTCAATTAGAGGTTATTCTATACAATTCTTTATTATCATACTAGATAATTGCAAAATTATTATGGGTATTTGAAAAGAGTTAATAATACAATTAATGGTCTAAAAGTTAAAAAGTTGGAGAATTTTCCTATCAAAAATAATATCCTAACAAAAATTCCTGAACCACATGGTGGTCGACTTGTAAATAGGATTTTTGAATCAAAAAATAAGAATACTAAGGATATGTTTTCCATAGAAATTGATGATAGTCTAAGAAATGATGTTGAAAATATCGGAGATGGCATTTTTAGTCCCTTAGAAGGTTTTATTGGAAAAGATGATTTTGAAAGTGTTTTAAAATGTGGAAGATTAAAAAATGGATTGCCATGGACAATTCCTATCATATTAGATGTGGAAGAACCCACCGCAAAAAAAATAAAAGATTATCGGGAAATATCACTCAAAAATAAAGGTGAGCATTTTGCAACGTTCTACTTTGATGAGTATTATTCATATAATAAATTAGAAATGGCGAAGGCATTATACCAATCGGATGACGAACAACATCCTGGGGTAAATAAGACCTTTAAAATGAAAGAATATTTAGTTTCTGGAAGAATTGATGTTTATAAAAAGATAAATGATTTCAAATTACGAAATTATAGAATAGAACCAATAAAGACTAGAGAAGAGATAAAAAGAAGAGGATGGAAAACTATAGTTGGTTTTCAGACCAGAAATATTCCCCACATAGCACATGAAATGCTTCAAAAAGCGGCTTTAAATATTTATGATGGATTATTTCTTAACCCTTTGATTGGAAAAAAGAAAACTGGTGATTTTAAAGACGAATTAATACTAGAGTCATATGTAAAGTTAATAGAAAATTATTATCCACCTGAAAGAGTTATGTTTGTTACTCTTCATACCGAGATGAGATATGCAGGACCAAAAGAAGCAATACATCATGCCATTATGAGAAAAAACTTTGGCTGTTCTCATTTTATAGTAGGCAGAGATCACGCTGGTGTAGGTGATTATTATCATCCATTTGCAGCTCAGGAAATCTTCAAAGAATATCCTGATATTGGAATTGATCCAATTTTTTTCCCATCATTTTATTACTGTAAAAAATGCTTAGGATATGCTAATGAGAGAAATTGTCCGCATAGTTTCAAGTATAAAGAAGAATTATCTGGCACAAAAATGAGAAAGATGGTCACTTCGGGAGAAATGCCAGGTAAACATTTAATGAGACCAGAAATTGCAGATGTGATTATAAAATTTCAAGATCCATTTATTTCTTAAAACTTTGGAATGATACAAAAGACTGTTTCCTTTTTATAATTTTTTTAATTCTTTAAATGATTGAATAAGGATTGATTCTATTCACTAACTTTATGGTTTTCCTGTTGTTTGATCTTTGGATTTACGTTCATATTACTCTAAATAATTTTATATAAAATGCAATCCATGCATGGAAATTCTTTACTATATTTTTTCAAATATTCTTTCTATATGGGTGTTTTTGTATATCTGATATTTTTTTCAAATAGTTTTATATATGCTCAAAATGAATTTGAATCTACTGAAGAAAACCTTAATGTAACAAAATCAAAAAGTCATGAAAGATTCGTTGTTCCCTTTAGCGCATCTAACACAGACCGTAAAAATCCAGTGATCCATACTTATGACATTCCTAAAGATGTGAGTTGGATTCTTAGTATTGAAAATAATATGACCTATCAAAATTCTTCTGAAGCGAAAACAATTATTAAATTGATGGAAAATAAGCCTAGCGAAAAATTCATTGAATTAGCCATGTTTGAACATAATGAAAAGTTCTGGGTTGCTGTTAATACTAATGAATCTGGTTACATAAGAGTTCATGAACAAGATACCGATGGATGGTCTCGTGATGAACCCATTATGGTAGCACATGCTAATAATCAAGGTTTAACAATTACTAATGGAAAAAGAATCGTAATTGACAGGTTATCGTTAGATGGTTTTAGCTTAGGTTCTATTGCTATATATGGAAAAGATGATACCGATTCTCCTTTAAATACTTTGGACGGCTATCTTTCATTTGATCTTTTATATGGTAATCCGAGAGATTCTCCATTATATTTTCTACCTATCGTTATGTTAGTTTTAGTGGGAGGGATAGTATTGTACCTTCTCAAAATTAAGAAAAGAGACCGTGATAATGAATAGATTTTATTAATTATTTTGTTGATTTATATAAAAATTGCATATATCTTTTAAATTACAGATTTGGCATTTAGGTCTGATAGGAAGACAAATATTTTGTCCATACATTACAAAAATATTATTTAAAACTAACCAATATTCTTTGTCTATTATTTTTATTAATTCTTCCTCTGTTTTTTTTGCATTCTGTGTTTTAACAATGCCAATTCTATTAGAAATTCTGTGAACATGAATATCAACTGGTATGGCTGGTTTATTAAAAGCATATACCAAAACGCAGTTCGCAGTTTTTCTTCCTACACCAGGTAATCCTAAAAGATCTTCAATTTCATTTGGGACAATTCCATGAAATTTTTCAACAATGATCTTAGAGACTTGTTTAATCCTTTCTGATTTAGTATTGTAAAAACCTATGCTATGTATAATTGATTTTATATCATTCAAATCTGCATTGGCTAATTCTATGACATTC
Organism: Nitrososphaeraceae archaeon; assembly: GCA_025924135.1. Taxonomy (GTDB): domain Archaea; phylum Thermoproteota; class Nitrososphaeria; order Nitrososphaerales; family Nitrososphaeraceae; genus TH1177. The sequence goes on from JAICEO010000026.1 coordinate 4,025, forward strand.
TTATATTTCTGAAAAAGTTTACGAACAATCTTTGACGTATTCTCATCTCTTGAACGAGCAGATAAAATAGTTCCAATTAATATTTTAAATGGATCATTATCTTCTTCCATTTGAAGTTCTTTTAGAGCTGTAAGTCGTGAGAGATTTTCAGAATAATATAAGGTTGTCTTCATTTTATTAAGAATATTTTCTATTTTTATCAGTTCTTGACCGTTATTATTATTATTATTCTGAAGTTTTAGCTTGGATTTTTTCTTCAATTTTTATTTATGTTTGTAGTATGCTATGAATAATAAAAAAATTTAGGTAGATATGTTTATTTATGCACAATTTATGAATTACAAATTACCTCTAACTCTATAATCCTTGAATATTTTGTGCACAAGATGTTAATTCTTTTATATCGCCATTTGAATATTAAAGGAAGATACTTTTATCTAATAATTTTAAATCCTATAAATTTTTACAACTATAATTATTAAATAAAAAAGAATGTTGGATAAATATTATTTAACTTATTCCTGATGTCAGTGAGAGTGTTCTCTTACTGAACGGGATTTTCGTAAATTTACTCCTTCGTCAACTGGTATATCTGGTATATCCATGCCTGTTCTTTGTTCCGCCATAAAACTAGCTTCATCTAAAATTCTACCAACGTCTTCTCCATAATTATTAAAATCAAATGAATTATTCCCAATCCCACTGGCATTAGTTAAAATATCGTTGAATGTTGAGTTTATTTCATTTAGCTCTCCATCAGCTTCCGGTAAAACATCATTTATTTTTCCTTTTATATGTGAGAGAGCACCCATTGCTGGGCCTAATGCTGCCATTGAATCACCTATGTCTATTGTAGATTCCAATCTCATGTGGACTTGTTCCAGAGCTAATTTTATTTGTGACATTGTTCTAGCAGTTTTTCTAACTTGAGCAAGTTCAGTAGAAATCATTTTGCCTTGTTGTGAATCATGTTTTTGTAAAGATGAAACTACCTGCTCAAAATACATTTTTTCACGTAATTTTAGTTTTTCCAACATTGAATCAAGTTTTTTATTTTGTGTTTGTATTTTATTTTTAGCTAATTCCATTTTAGGTTTTAGAGGTTGTGGCGATCGTAAAGTCTCTCTTAGTATATCAGTAGAATTCCGTTTTTTTTCTTTAATCCAATTATTGCTAAAATGGTTATCCATGAATACTAATACTATTCTTATTCAGACCTTAAACTATAATGTCATCTTTGAATAACTAACTAGTAATTTTTTATAAACATCCCACAACTAGAAATTACATTAATAAAATATAGATCCACTGTAATTATTAATTGATATCATTATTACTTAAATTGGTTAAACCGACTTAGATGAAGTATTAAAGTAAACAACGAAAACACTATCTTCTTATAAGTTAAAGCAGTTAAATGATATTTTAATGTATAGTAAACAAGTAATAAATAATCGAATTGATAGAAAGTTTCAATCTTACTTCTTAATTATCTTATAAAAATAGAGTATTTTATTATTAACAATATATAGAAAAATCACTATATTTAATGAATAGTAAATGAATTACAATGAATGAATATATATACAAATCAATTTTATTATTTATTTTGTTTTCTAAATGAATATATTACAATGGTGCAATATTGATGAATGCCTTTTAATTGCAGAAACTGATGAGGTCTACAAAAAATATGCAGGTTTAAATTATTCAAATGAATCAATACTCTCTATTGCAAAATTAAGATTGTTAAACTCGGAGCTATTTTTAAAAAATTATACAGAACCACTAGATCTTTTTCTTTCAGTAGTAGAAAATTTTGCAGATTCTTCAACTAAAGATTTAGAGCTTAAGTTACATGATATTAGAACTAAAAAGATTGTTTCAAAGTATAAATTCAATAATAAGAATATAAATTGGAATACCTGGAGGCAATTTAACAATAGTGAAAAGAATTCTCAGAAACGAAAGGAAGTTTTTGATGAGTTTATAGAAAAAACAAAATATATTTCTCCGATTATCTATAATCGCTTTGAAAAAATACGGTCACTTTATTCAACTATTCAGAGTATCTGTAGTAATACTTCAATTGGGTCTAATTATCTAGATCCACTATCAGGTTATTTGATGAACGAAAAAATAACATATACAAAATTTATAAATTTTGTCAAATATATGGGTAATAATTCAAGCAAAACTTTCAAACAATCTCTTCAAAATATGTCGGGTGAAATTTTAAAAAGAAATGCAGAATATTATGATGATTTTTATTTCTTTCGAAATATGGCCTATAAAGATTTTGACAAGACTTTTAAAAAAATTAATGCAGTAAAAGAAGTAAAAAAAATTCTAAAAATTTTAAATTTTGATCTAAATAGAATAAATTTTGATATAGAAAATAGGCAAAATAAATATCCTTCACCGATATGTTTTTTTGTTAGAATACCTTATGATATTCGCATTTTGTATAAATCTGAAAGCCCTTATTTTGATCTTCAAGGATGTTTTCATGAATCAGGGCATGCTATGCATGCAATCTCTATAAGCCCAGAAAAAGAATATTGGAAAAAATATTATATTCCTATGGGAATAGCGGAAATTTTTTCTATATTGCTAGAACGTTTAACAAAAAAAAGGATTTTTCTCAAATCCTCTATTGGAATAACAGATGATAAGTTATTGGATAAATTGGAATCAAGAAATAACTTTATGGATTTATTTTTCGTCATATTTTATTCTGCTAATGCGCTTATGAAATCAAGTTTTTGGAAAAATCATCTAAGTATTGAAGCTTCTAATTTGTTATATTCAAAATTAGTCAAAGATTTTACAGGAATTGAAATTCCTGGAGGCTATTGGATGCTACATCATATACTCCCTGAAGCTATAATGTATGTTCCAAGTTATCTGTTTGCAGCAGTTAGGGCTAAAGAATTGGATATTCATTTACAAAATATTTTCGGTGAAACATGGTGGAAAGATAAAGAATCAGGAGAATATTTACAGCAAATAATGTCTCCGGGTGCAGATATTGATCTTTCAGTATTTTCAAAATTTGATAGTGATATATTTTTAAAAGAAATCATATCTGTATAATAGTTGAAAAATATTTTGTCAAATGGTCGTAAAAGTACTTTAACTAAGAAATTATATTATATTAAAAAGTGATTAATTCTCCTATGAACAATATCTGTATTTCTAGAGGTAGAATTAATTATACCTTGTATGTTATCATAATTGTTTTTATCAATAAGATTATATTTCAATAATTATTTATAGTTGGATTATTTTATTATGCATTATAATGAATTAAACGCTATACGTATTTGTAGAAAAATGGCTGTAATTCGCTTCTAAATCTAACTTAATATAGACTATTAAAATACCCAAAATTATAAATTGAAATAACTATCATTTTACTTTAGAATGAAAAGAGAATTTATTGCCTCTAGAATTGAGGCAACACAAGACGGTAGTCCTTATGTTTATGTAACGTTCTCAGATCCTCACGACTACAAACCAGGAAGTGATAAAAGAATGAATCCTTTTGGTCCTAATGTTATGGCATTTACTTCTCCAGAAGATTTAATGAAAAATCTACCAAAAGCAATGGGGGATATATCCAAAATGATTTCTGGAGGTATGGGTGGAGGAGCAGGGATGACAGGAGATAATCCCACCTTTAAGATAACCATGAAAGATTATGAGGATATGAATATAAAAGTTGGAGATAAAGTTACTATAGAGATAAAGAAATCTGATTCAGGAAGTATTTATACATAAGCAGTCATCTAATAATTTTTTTATCCTTCGTATTTTATTAAGCTAGCAAATAATATTGTAAATTTTGTACTAACAAATAGATTATAATAGCAATAAGAATACACCAGGAAGGTTTTCTAAAAGGTAATTTTTTTTTCATAAACTTGATAAATGACAGATTGTTTTTAAGAATATGTTGGTTAATATAGATACTACAGCATCGCTTGAAAGTTTTAGAAAGTTTATAATTGTGAGTACTTGTAAATCGTTTATTCCTGAAAGTTATTTTCGTGATTATGAGGTCTTTCCGGAACGGGAAGATGGGCCAGGAGCCATTTATATAGAGGCTGTTGATAAGGTAACTTTAAAACGAATTAGAGAAATGACTTTTGTAAATGCAAAAGATATTTTAGGAATAATATATTCTTCTAAGAGTGGCAATACTCAATTAAAATGGAGACAAATTAGGAAAAAATCAGGCAAAGTTAACGGAACTGCATCACCTAATGCATTAGTTAATCTTGTTGAATCAGGTGTATTAACGCAAGAATGGGTGGATGATTATCTTGAATCTGCACAAAATTTAAATAAATCAACTAACCAGTCAAATGAAAGCTCTGAATCAAATCCAAGCCCAGCCGTTTGATTTAAAATTAATATATCTACTAAAAAGTTAATATGAAAAGTAAAGAGGTCTCAAGTTCCTCTGGTAAGGCTATGTTTGTTATTCCAGAAGATTCTGATGATCTTTTTACTTTAAGAAGGATCATCGAGACAGATAATATAGTAGTATCTGATACCTCTAGAGTTATAAAATTTGAAAAGGAATATTCCAGACCCGATAGAGAAAGAGTAAAAATCCGTGTATCAGTTAAAGTAGAAAAAATAGGTTTAGATGAATCTATAGATAGATTGAGAATAGCTGGGACAATAATTGAATCAAATAATAGTCTTGTACCAAAAGGAACATATCATTCAATTATAGTTCAAATTGGAAATAATATCATTGTTGATAAAGGTAAAAAATGGGAAGAGTTAGATTTAAAACTTTTGAAATCTGAATTCGCAGGAACTTTTATTATTGTAGCTATTGATACAAAGGAATCTGGAATTGCGAAAATAGCTGGAACCCATTTAGAAATTATTCCAAATATTTATTCAGGACAAAGCGGAAAATATTTTACTCAAGGAGCAAAGAATAATCCCAATATAGAAGCCTTCTTTGAAGAAGTATATCTTGCATTACATAATATAATAAATGAAGATGGAAAATATAAAGTAATAATATTTGGTCCAGGGGAAACAAAAAGGAGATTTTACAATTTTATTATAGGTAAAAAATCTACTTATAAAGATAACTCAATTGTTATTGATGGGATTGATGTAGCAGGCGAAGATGGAATACTGGTATTTCTCAGATCTCCGTCACTCAAAGAAGTTATGAGTACTAGTAAAATATCATTTGTATCTTCAATATTAGACAATATTATGTTACAGGTTAGTAGAGGTGAAGAAAAATATGTTATGGGATTCCGAGAAGTGGGTGAGGCAATTAAATTGAAATCTGTTGAATCTATTGTTTTTTCTGATTCTATATTTAAAGATTTAAAGGAGGAACAAATAATAAATATGCTAAATACAGCAGAAAAATATGGAGCTAATGTATATGCTGTTGACTCTTCAACAGATATCGGATTAAGAGTATCTGCATTAGGTGGCATAGTTGCATTGCTTCGATACCAACTTCGTTAAATAGCTTAATCCTTTTCTAGAACTTATTCGGTAATGAAATATTATTCTAGTTCTCCAATAAATATTGATTGAATTTCAAGAATTTCTGCGACTAACTATGACTGTAACATTATCTAAACCACCATTATTAATAGCTTTTTCTACTAGGCTTTTACAGATTTGATCACATTTTTTTTTATAATTATCTTTAAATATATTTAATATTTCGTTTTCGTATATCATATCTGTAAGACCATCAGAACATAATAGTAAATATTCTCCTTGATGCCATTTACAATTAGTTATATATGGATTTATTTGTTCGCTTATACCCAAAGCCTGGGTTAAAATGTGTCTGAAAGGATGTTGGTAGGCATTTTCTTTTGAAATCCTTACCTCTCTGTCTTGATTATCAACTAATGTATGATCTATGGTCAGCTTTGAAATCTTTTCTTTTTGGATATCAATAATATATGACCTACTATCTCCAATATTTGCAATATGTAAATTATTATTTTCAGATATTACACAAAGGACGACTGTTGTTCCCATATTGTATAACGCAGGGTTATATGATCCTTCTCTTCTAATTTTATAATTTGCAAGATTTAATGCTTGTATTAGATAATTATCTATTTTTATTTCCTTTTTCGTATTATTTTCTATTTGGTTAGTTAAATATTTAGAAATAATTTCTACCGCTAGCGTACTTGCTATTTCTCCTCCATTGTGACCTCCCATTCCATCTGCAATCATTAAAATTTTAGATTTTCTATTGATGTATGTAGAGTCTTCGTTATTTGCTCTGACTTTTCCAATATCTGAGCGAACAGAGATTTCTATGTTATTTGATGGCACTATGAATTATTTTATTCAGATTTTAATTTAAATTTTTTCTGAGCAATTACTAAAACTGCTACTTTGAATATAGAGTATAATAGTGATATTATAGCTATTTTAATTTTTAGCTTTTAATAGAATCGATCATCCATTTTAGATATGATTTAGAGACATCATTCATCTTAACTTCAATGATTTCTGGAACATCATACGGGTGAATTCTTGCAATTTCCAGTTTAAGTTTTGTTGCCAGAGATTTGGTTGTTTTCAAAAGGACCATGATCTCTTCATGATCTTCAAGTTTGTTACTCCAAGAATAAAATGATCTAATAGGCATTAAACTAATACATGCACATAATTTTTTTTCTATAATGAGATCATTAACATTCTGAATTATCGATTCCTTATTTGGAAATGTAGATATTATTATGACAGCTGACTGGTTTCTCCCCCGTCTCATTGGTACTTAAACTATAACAGAGTATTATAAGATTTTAGATCTTTTTTTTGATACTATCTTCTTATATATATATGGGAGAAGAATATTGTAAATTTTATCAAAAAATATATAGAAATTTAATTTAAGAGTTGCTTTTACCATTGAAAAATAAAGAAATTCTCATTTAGCACTAAATTACTAAACTGAGAAGATTAAATTTAAACAATACTTCTTAAATAGCATTATATAGGATTAAGTTCATATTTTTTAGAATGTACTGTACTAATGTGGGGGATTAAAAACCTAAGGAATTTATTCTACAATAACTATTTCTGTATAAAGATGGTAATTTTATATTTTAAATAATTATTATAATACTGAAATTTATAAATTCAGACGAGGTTTTAGAGGATGTTATTTATTATATGTATATCTTGTGTATTAAAAATTCTAAAAGCGCAATGTTTTTTTTATAATAATTGCGTCTCTTAAATAAGAAATATGATTATCACTTAAATCAACTATAACTAAGAATTACCATATTTTGTTCCTCTGTAAATTACAGTTATTCAGTAGAATACAATTATGTATGATTACTATTATTTCTTCTAATTATTGGCATCTTCATAATTTTATATAAGTATTTTTTATAATAATTTACTATGATAAGTCACCAATATTTATCAATATCTAAATGTAATTTAATATACTTCCTAAAAATATTAACTAAGGCCGTAATAATTAACTAGGTATTACCTTATTTATATTTACAAGTATTATCTCCTCTCCATATAACATATAAAATAATAGAAAATAATAAAATCAAATAAACAATTAAACCTCATTATATTAAATATAATTATATTTATTAAAAATTATTATTAGTTCTTTCTTATTTGGAGATCTATATTAAAATTAAATTATTAATTCTTGACCATATACTGAAATATATAAAATATAACAAAATTCTTTTAATATAAATTAATAATGCCAAAAATAACTCGCAAATAGAATTTTTATAATAAATAGCCATACAAAAAGTAGGTATAAGATAATAATGAATAGACAATACTTTTAATATTATTAATATTATTACTCTCAATATAAATGACATCAGGATTCTTATTTTTTTTATTTAAAAGAATCATCAATATGTTTATAGTCTTATTTTCAATTCTTGTTCTAACTATCTCTCTTCTGGGCCCAACAATGGACAATGTAATTAAGGATTCTGTGAAATACAGTATTATAGATGGTTTAAGTAATCAAAAAATTGAGTTTAAGGATATTACAGAACGCCAAAGATATATCGACCAACAGATTCAATTGCAGATTAAAAACTTGGGGTTAGAAGAACCATGGTATTCTCCTAATCGATTTTTTAATACTTTACTCAAAGTTATGGTATTAGATCTTGGAAAATCGAATTTCTTTGTAAGTGATTCAGGATCATCATCTGTAAAAGATATAATAATTGAAAAGATTCCTAAAACTCTTTTACTTTTTACAACATCAACAATGGTTATTGCGTTAATAGGCGTTTATTTGGGAGTTTTTTTGGCTAGTCGGACGGAATCCAAATTGGATAGAATCAATTCAATCTTTGCTATTTTCGGTAATAGCACTCCCATATGGTGGTTCGGAATGATAATGATCTTTATTTTCGCCTTCTCGCTAAATATATTCCCGGCCCGTTCAACACCATTAACTCCTCCAGATGATCCATTATATTTTTTTGATTTGCTATATCATATGATCCTTCCATTTATTACAATGGTAATTCTTGGATTCGGATCTGTTGCATATATTGTTAGACATATAGTTTCTGGAATATTACAAGAAGACTTTATTAAAGCAAAATTTGCAATGGGTATTCCTAAAAAGAAAATACTCTATTCTCATGCTCTTAAAAATGCAGCTCCTCCTATAGTTACAATGATAGCTCTCGGTCTAGCTGGATCCTTTGGTGGAGCTTTTACTGTTGAAGTAGTCTTTGATTGGCCAGGAATGGGAAAATTATATTTTGATGCTATTGGATTAATGGACGTTCCTATTATTATCGGCCTTACTTATATCTCTACATTGATCTTTCTTGTAACAGTTTTTTTTATAGATCTAATTTATGCATTTTTTGACCCTAGGGTGAAATTAAATGAGTAATAAAGAATCTGATAACAATAACAATATCGATCATACTCACTCCGACAATGAAATTAACAATAACAAAAATTCCGGTTCTAATGCGAAAAATATAGAATTTGCTAATTCTAAAAAGAATTTAATTCTAAACAATAACAAGGATAATAAATATACCGAAAATATAAATAACAATTTAACTTTTATATCTGAATTTATTAGAAGTAAAAGCGGTATCACAGGAGTAGTTATTCTTTTAATCTTGATATCTATGACCCTCTATGCTTTCTTTGGTATCCCTTTTCTATCTTTTAAAGAATGGAACAATCCCAATTATTGGATTGATAATCCTAGGCTTGCATCCCCTATATGGAGTGATTTTTATGGATTTTTCGGAAGAAACATACCTGAACATCTGATTCTTTCTTCTTCTTCTTCTGATAATAATGACGCGTCTAGTAGCAAAAATAAGGTAACAATATCTACTACAAATGAAAATGGTGTTACTATCGTTACCCATTCATATCATATTAATTATAATTCTGATATTCCACCAAATGATTTTATGATAACCTATTCACTACATAAAGGAGAAATTCCCCCTGCCATTGAAATAGAATTAGTAAGACCAAACAAAACTAAATTTGATATTTATTTCGAATCAATTACTCCATCAATCTCTGGTTCAAATCAGAGCATAACATTGGGAAGAATCTTTTCTACAGACAATTTAATCCATCAAAAATTACTTGATTACTTAAAATTTTATGATTATAAACAAGAAACTTCAAAACCTGAAATAATGCTATTTTCAAATCAAGATACTCGATCAATCATGAAAGGAAATTATACTTTCACTGTTAAATTTTATCTCTTCAATAATGAAGACAAAATTCAGAATTCTAAATTAATTCTTGGAGGCAAAAAATTTGGATTAATGGGCACTGACGAATTACGAAGAGATTTAACCGTGGGCTTGCTGTGGGGAGCACCTGTTGCTTTATTTATAGGTTTATCTGTTTCTACAATTTCCATTATAATTGGCATGATATACGGTGTTATTGCTGGTTACAAAGGAAAAAGAACAGATGAAGGTCTTATGAGAATTAATGATATTTTCTATTCTTTACCTACTCTACCGCTATTGATTATTTTGTCTTTATTTATAGGAAGAAGTATCTTTCTTATTGTTTTATTTTTAATATTTTTTGGATGGATGGGTACTGCTAAGATTTCTCGAAGTCTAGCATTACAGATAAAGAATTTTCAATATGTTGAAGCAGCAAAGCTTATTGGACAACCAGACATCAAAATAATCTTTAAACATATAATTCCTCAACTACTTCCTTTAACTTTTGCAAGCATTGCTATTTCAGTTCCAGGAGCAATTCTAGCGGAGGCTTCGCTTAGCTTCATCGGTTTAGGAGATCCATCTATTCCAACATGGGGTCAAATACTTCATGAAGCTCATATAGCCGCAGCTGCATCTAGAGGGCTATGGTGGTGGTTAATTCCTCCTGGTATGTTAATTGCTTTAACGGGACTTGCATTTGTTCTTATTGGAAATACAATAGACTATATCCTGAATCCCAAGATGAAAAGAATGTAACTCAATGGACATATTTCTTAATAATATCATAAAAAAAAATTTATTTGTGAAAATTTCATAATATTGAATGAATATAATTATCGAAAAGGCTGATGATTGCATAATAAGATCAAATTTTCATAAGCTTGTTATGTTAGTTACTATGATCATTATAATTTCTGGATTAAATTTAATGGGCGATAATGATGATTCACTTTCACAAGTAAATGATTCTTCTTCTGCTTCACCCTTATCCAATAATAGTCAACAAACACAAGAATCTCTGGGCTCAACAAATAGAGATGCTATATTATCTTATGAACAAGGAAATAAATTTTTGAATGCTAAAAATTATGATCAAGCTATAACATCTTATAAAAATGCAATTACATTCGATCCAAATTGGGCAGCACCCTTAATTAAACAGGGAAATGCATTTTTTGAATTAGCCAATTATACTACCGCTATAGAATTATACGATAAAGCGTTTGAAATATTGGGAAATTTAGATGAAAAAATCAAATCTGTTGATAAAAATAATGGCCCCAAACCTTATTGGCTTGATATTTGGTTTGACAAGGGAGAAGCACTCACTAACTTAAAAAAATTCGATGATGCAATAGCTTTATACAATAAATTAATTTCTTTAGATCCTAATTGGGCTAATCCATGGAACAGTATAGGCTGGGCACTTCAAAAACAAGGTAAAAATGATGAGGCTGTTACTGCATTTGATAAAGCAACGAAGTTAAAACCAACGTGGGCTAAGCCATGGAATAGTAAAGGATGGGCATTATACAAAACAGGAAAATTCGATGAAGCATTATCTTCTTTTGATAAAGCCATTGCTCTAGAACCAAAATGGGATAAACCTTGGTTTAATAAGGGAAAAATATTATATCATCTAGAGAATTATCCAGATGCAAAACAATTTGTAGAACATGCATTATCTTTGAAAGCAGATCCTAAAACTTCTGCGTTATTGGAAAGCATCAATGCAAAAATACAACAAACGTCAATAACAACAACAACAGTTCCGTAATTTTTGTTACTATTATTTTATAGATAGCAAAAAGTTATTCAAAAAATTTTCTGAGCGTTGAAATATTATCAGGAGAAAGTTTGATTGTATATGCTGATGCATCTTCAGAATAAATCTTAGACAGAGCATCCAAAAATCGAGCCTTGTCAATTCCTCTATCAAAAGTACCACCAGATTCTTTAATACAAAGAGGAAATTTTTGCATTTTCAATCCTTTACTATTTAAATAACTAATGAATTTAGTATATTTTTCGGTATCATAAGAATTAATGCCTTTTTCAATGCATAACATAATCCAAACATCTATTGTATTTTGATAAAAGGCTTTATCACGTAATTCTTCGAGTGTCATATAGTCGTTATTGACATATATCTTTTACATATATTTTACTTTGTTGCTCTTCTAAATTATATTTTATTCGAGCTAATTTGATAATATTCAACTAATAATATTGTTATTGATTACATTTCACTTTATTCTATTATCAGACTAATACTATTTCCATTGCGATCAAAGGCACCTATTGTTTCATACTCGTATGGATAGCTAATTATTATAGAAACTACTCCGAAAAAATTGTTTAAATCTTGTAATGATGGTCTATTAGAACCTCCTGGATGGGAATGGGCTGTTCCTATATAAGAAAGATCCATAGGTAATTCATTTGTAGGGAAACCAGAGTAATAAGGCCCACCTGAAGCGAAAGGTGGAACTACTAATCCGTCAATTCGTATTTCACCATTTTTCTTGCTTTTACCTTGCAAAATAAGAATTCCTTCATGAGGATGCCATGTCTTGGAATATGTAATAATTCCATCTGCAGATTGTTTTGTAAGGATTACTTGTCGGTTATATTCACTTTGCTTTTTTTTACGTTTATCGTTAGCAGTAACAGCAGATCCTTCCTTTTTATTTTTTAAGAAATTAAAAAACAAGTATAAAATATGATAATAAAATGATATTTATTAATATCTACAAATTCTTCAATCTTAGACATATTTTTTAATGGCTTTATGTACAAAATAATGACATAATGACTAAAAACTGTACTATGATCCTGTCTGAATTAGGACCATTTATATTTGATAATGAAAATAAGTTAATTTACTCAAAAAAATTCAAAAATATCATTCCTTCTAATATTTTGATTTCCAATGGTGATTATTCTGAAATTCTTGATATCTCTGATAAATTACGTAGATATGATTCCGTTTTTAGTAATGATGCGGGTTTGATATCCTATCTTCGAAATAATGGAATTAATGTTTATGTACTGCCTTCAGAAAAAATTAGAGAAATTTCAAAGCATAAACTAAATTATCTTATACAGGCGGGTTTTGCTGAAAATGAATATGATGCACATATGCAACTAAGACAATTTGCTCTAGATTTTTCTTCTAGCAAAGTACGACGAATTTCCGAGAAACTAGATCTCCATATCAGTCAGTCAATTAACGCTCTTGATGAACTAGATAAGATCATAAATGTGATAGGAGCAAGACTTCGTGAGTGGTACGGCTTACATTTTCCTGAACTTGATTATTTAATACAGAATATCTTTACCTATGCTGAAATCGTTAAGTTATCAGGAAATCGAAACAATATCGATTTAAATATGCTTGAAAATCTTGGAATAGAGAGTAAAAAAGCAGACATGATAGTTGTAGCTGTTCAAAGAAGTAAAGGAGGAGATATTTTAGAAGAAAATTTGTCTTTAATTAAAAAACTTGCTAATGAAGTTATAATGCAAACCGAATTAAGAAAGGTTCTTGCCCAACAAATTGAAGAAATGATGGAAAAGATCGCTCCAAACATTAAGGAATTATTAACAGCCACGGTAGGAGCAAGATTGATGGCTAAAGCTGGAAGTCTCCAAAAACTTTCGGTTATGCCAGCTAGTACTATTCAAATAATAGGCGCTGAAAAAGCACTTTTTAGATCTTTAAAAACAGGAGCTCCTCCGCCAAAACATGGAATTTTGTTTCAACATCCTATATTACATTCAGCACCTAAATGGCAAAGAGGAAAGATGGCCAGAGCAATTGCTTCAAAAATTGCTATTGCAGCAAGAATAGATCTATTTAGAAATGGAGAAAAGGATTTAGATATTTCTGAACAACTAAATAAACGAATAGCTGAAATACAAGAAAAATATAAAGAACCAAGACTCAGCGAACAAAAGCCTTATAGAAAGGAAATGATGATGAATTATAAGAGAAACTCAAAAAAACGATTTAATAAATTCAATAAAAAACATCTAAAGAAAAACAAATTTTCTAAAAGAAATAGATATTAATTCAAGATATTTCTTGTAAAATTTTATGTATGTTATATTTAAATATGAATTAACAAATTATTATTTATATATTTAGATGAAAAATATTAGCACTGAAGGAGAAGAAATACCTTTAACGTCACCATCACCTCCATCATCCTCAGGGTCTGTGAGTAAAATCAATAATGACTTTGATGGATATAGATGGGTTATTTTTAATGGCCAAAAACATTTAGCTACTTTGAATTTAATTAAGGGAAACACAGTGTATGATGAAAAACTAATAACAATCGATAAGCAAGAATATCGGCTTTGGGATATTTTTAGAAGTAAACTTGCAGCAGCTCTAGTAAAGGGTTTGAAAAACCTTCCTATAAAAAACAAAACTAAAGTCCTTTATTTAGGTGCATCTACTGGAACTACAGTAAGCCATATTTCTGATATTATAGGGAATTCTGGCGTAATTTTTGCAATAGAATCTTCTATTCGTGTGGCTAGAGAGCTCATAGAAAACGTTGCTTCGAAAAGAGAAAATATTATTCCAATCATAGAAGATGCTCGAAAACCTCTCTCATACTTCTCTATATATGGTGATGTGGATGTGGTGTATTGCGATATTGCTCAACCTGATCAAACTGAAATAGCAATAGACAATTGTAAAACTTTTCTTAAAGATAATGGGAAAATATTGCTAGTAGTAAAGACTCGAAGTATAGATGTAACTCAAGATCCAAGAACAGTCATACTTCAAGAAGCAAAAAAACTAGAAAATAGCGGATTTCACCTTGAACAAATTTTAAATCTTGATCCTTATGATAAAGATCATGGATTGATATATGCAACATTACAGTCAAATTAAATAAAATCATAAATCTTACTTTGTTTGCATTTTATTTCTCTTATAGGTCTCCATGATTTTCTTACAAAGTATGGAAATTCCTTATATTCCTTAATCCAAGTATTTATAAAATACATAGTTTTTTTATCAGATGGATAACCACTTCCAATATTTTGAAAATTTTCTTCCAACATTTGGATTTCTCGATCCCGTATTACTTTTGCAATTATTGAAGCTGCGGATACAGCAGGGTTTATTCTATCTGCTTTATGCATTGCAATGACATGGGTATTATTTTTTAAATCTAAATTTGACTTTAGGTAATTTGTGTATCTATCAATATTTACATCACATGAATCCACATAGGCAATATCTGCTGCCAGATGTTTAATAATTGTTGACATTATTACGCCTTCTAATTTATTTAATTTTCTTTGGTATACATTTTCATCAATAGTCTTACAATCAATCTTGTATATACATATGAATTCTGAAATATCTAATATTTTATAAAACAAAAAATTCCTTTTCTTTCTGGTTAAAGTTTTTGAGTCTCTTACTCCTATTCTCTCCAATTTTTTAATATTACTATTTTTAAGACTTATACCAGCAATTACAAGAGGGCCTATGACAGATCCTCTACCAGCTTCATCAATCCCGCATATTAACAAATTAATAATTGTCTCTAGTTCAAACTTGTACATTAAAATTTCTATACAAAGGTTAAACCAAAGATTGGTAATTATATGATGGATAAATTCTATAATTTTACTAAACCATGGATAATTTTATACAGAT
>JAICEO010000027.1 GCA_025924135.1 Nitrososphaeraceae archaeon
ACAGATGGTGATGGTGTAAATAACAATGTTGACAACTGTCCACTTGTAGCAAACCCTAACCAAAATGACTTGGATAAAGATGGTGTAGGCGATGTTTGTGACCTAACTCCTATTCCTCCATTAACACAACTTTTTAAGAGTCAAGGAATGTGTATTGAATTTGCAGAGGAGCATCCAGAATTTGCAGGATTAGGAATAACTAAAGACAATTGCAAGAATGCTTTTAAAAAATAGGTAATACCAAAAACATTCCTCCTTTTTTTAACCTAAATTTATAATTATTTAGAAGTTGTTATTTGGTAATATAAATATCTAGGTTAGTAATATTATTAATAAATTTGTCATTTCTAAGTGATAAATTTGTCATTTCTAAGTGAATTTTGTCTAATTGTATTTATCATATTTTGATCTATCTTTGCAGTAGCCAAATTATTTATATGATAATATAAAATTCTTTAATTAATAAAAAAATTAAGAGATATTAAGAGAAAAAAATTATTCAAAGATATAATTTAACTAATAAAATTACTTAGAATCTATATATAAAGTTAAAGAAAAAAATGATATATTATTAGTTTTAGGCATACTATTTTAGAAGACTATGGCTCAATTATTTTACGCTAATTATGTTATATAACTATAACAATAACAGAAGAAAAAAATATATCTATTTCTATATAGAATCAATGTTAAAATATAGTGACAATATTTTTCAATATATTCGGTCTAAAATAGGTTTAAAGGTAGGAATACTAGTTTTTATTCAACTTTTTTTTATTATTATGAGTTTTATTATACTTTATAGTTGCCAATCACAAATGTTTTCGTTCGAAAACTCGATAAATATAGCAGAAAACAATCGATTTCTCACCTCTGATCTTATGTATAATATTTATGATCATCTTTTGGAAGATACCAGTGATGTATCCAAGATTAAGACTGCTATGAATGATCTAGAGTCAAATATAATGGCAATAAAAAATGGAAGAATTGATCTAAACCCATTGCCCGCAGAATTCTCTAAGAATTGGGATGAAATATATCAGAAATGGATTTTATTAAAAACAATATTAACAGATAATATATTAGAACAAAATCAAAAAATTAACCCTGTAGTATTAGTAACGTCAGACCCCACCACAGGATCAACAATAACTCCTTCAAAACTAGATATTGACACAATTCTAAAAACATCAATGGAAACTGGAATAGCATCTTTAGTAGATTCATCAGATAGATTAGTTACACAATTAAGAGAACAGGTAAAAAGTATGGCTCAAGGTATATTATTTTATCAATGGCTTTTTGCCATCTTAACTATTGGAGTTTCCTCTGCTTTTGTATTTTACATTGTAAGAAAAATACTAAAACCAATATTTGCTCTCACTCATGCAACTTCTGAAGTAACAAGAGGAAATCTCTCGGTAGTAGTTAAAACCAATGGACGTGGTGATGGTGCTTTTGCTGCTGATGATGAACTTTCAGTGCTAACAAAATCATTCAATTCTATGGTAACGTCTTTAATAAACTCTATTAAAAAACAAAATGAATTAACAAAAGAACTTGAAAATGCAAACAAGGAACTTGAAAATGCAAACACGAAATTAAAAGAAAGAGATCAGTTAAAGGATGAATTCATAAATATAGCGGCCCATGAACTCAAAACTCCTATACAACCAATACTTGGACTTTCGGAATTCCTCCATAACAGGTTGCCAAACTTAGAAAAAGATGAGGAAATTCTTAACGTTATCATTAGGAATTCAAAACGACTAATGAAACTTGCAGATGAGATATTAGACGTTGCAAGAATAGAAAGTGGATCTCTATTTTTAAAGAAAGAAAAATTCGATCTCAATGAAATGATATTAACAGATATCTTGAGAGACTACAATCAAATGATAATAGAAAATAAAAAAAATATAAAATTATTTTATAAATCATATGATCAGAATCCTATAATTGTAGAAGCAGATAGAAACAAGCTTAATCAAGTCATTTGTAATCTTTTATCCAATGCATTCAATTTCACGAATGAGGGCAGTATTACTGTTATTGTTGAAAGAAAAGGGAACGAGATTCTTGTTAGCATAAAGGATACTGGAACAGGTATCCATCCGCAGATATATCCTAAACTTTTCACAGCATTCGTTAGTAAATCTCCAAAAAGAGGAACAGGTTTAGGATTATTTATTTCTAAGAGTATCATTGAAATACATGGTGGCAGGATATGGGCTTTCAATAATGGTGATGTTAGTGGTGGCCGAGATCAAGGATCAACATTTACATTCAGTCTACCAATTAAGTAACAAATATACTTTTTGCATCTAAAATTTTTATTTTTGTAATCCAAGATGAAAAATCAGAACAAAATAGGTTTGAACAAGTAATGTTTAATTATTGGTTTTTTGGTAAATACTATGGAAAATAAAATGGTGAATTAAAAATAAATGATAATAATATCATTTCGATCAGTTATTCCTACTCTTCTTATAGACCTATCAGAATTCACAATATTTTGGTAAATGTAAAAAATAATTTCGAAGTATTATTAGTTACAAGATGATCTCCTTCTGACATATTTGTGTATATTTAACAAGTAGTTTTCGATTGTAATAAGAGTGATTTTACTATGATGGTTAGATAAAAAATTAACTAGAAATAAATAAAATTAATTCTCTTCGAAATTATTATTATTTATTTTCTAAAAATGAACTTATTTTCTTATCTAACATAAAAATATTTTTTAACATTTCTTCATGATTTTGCTCAACTATTTGTATCTTTTCTAAAATATTTTCGTGCTTTTCTAGACTAATTTCATGCTTTTCTTCTAAGTGTAATATGTGGCCTTGTATTTCCTTTTGTATAACTGCAGTTTTCTCTTGTCTATTGTATATCAACCAACTTATAAAGCCCCCGATTAATGCTCCTATTATAATACCTATATAAGTAGAAGCAATATTGGATAAATCTCCCGCACTAAAACAATCTTTCAAGTCGACACATCCCCACATTATGAATATTTCTAATACCATATTACATGAACTAGATTTGTTACTTTTTATTTTATTGATTTGTAAAGAAAGAATGTGTAAAGTACCTAACCCTTTTTGATAATACTGTAAAATCATTATGTACCAAACGAAATAAATAGAAAAATCAGTGTCTACTGTCTATAGTGAATAATCTAAATCTACACCTCTATTGTTGTGTCATTTATCCTTAGAAGATTATGACAATAATTAAATCATTTATTTCCTAGTTAATAATTCAACAATTAGTAATCCTTTTTCTCTGCTTCAATTCTTTGATAAGAATATAGTCAATCTTTTTTCTTCTTTTGCTATTTGGGAATCTGGAAGGAAAAAGCCATCAATTATAACTACTATCAATTTAGACTTATATTTCCCTTTTATATTTTAAGATCTGCTATAAAAAATATAGCCTATATAATATGAATAAATAATAAGTTATAGTTAATAGGATATTATTATATTGAATTGTTAATTGTTTTTGTCACTAATTAGGATTTACAACCATGCTATCTTAAATCAATCCATGAGGAAATGGGTGCAGGGCTTGATGAATTTGCTGATTGTGTACAAGTTGTGTACAAGTTGATTTAGTTGGTTTTTTACTTGATATATGCTGCAATTTATGGACCAAAACCTTATTCAATTTATCTTGGAATTGTATTTCATATAGACAATTAAAAAGGTGTAGCTCAAAATTGTCAAAATAATAAATACATAAATAATCTTTACAACTAGAAAATATATGGAGATATATCCTCCAGTTGAACAAAGGTTTTCGCCTTTTGATTTTTATTCATTAATGAGAAAAAATAATCCTATTGTTTTTGATGAAGAAAATGAACGATGGGGAGTATATCGTTATGATGATATTGAAAAGATATTAAGGGATCATTCAAGTTTTTCCAGTAAATTTGGTCCACTTGATTTACCTCTAGGAATACCTCCAGAGTATGAAGAAAATATTCATCGTCCAAGCCTTATAAATTCAGATCCTCCTTATCATAGAAAGTTGCGTAGTATTGTTGATACATTATTTGTTCCAATAGAAATATCAAAGTTAGCACCGCGTATTGAGAATATTGTAAATGAACTAATTGATAAGATCATTGAACAAAATTCTAATACTGCTACTAGTACAATGGACTTGATATCAGATTTTGCTTATCCATTACCTGCAATTGTAATTGCAGAACTTCTTGGAGTACCATTTGAAGATCGAGATACTTATCATCAATGGGCAGATGTAATAGTTGGTCTTGAAGAAAATAGCAATATTGATTACATTAAAAAAGTATCCAAAACTTTTGATGAAATGGATGTTTATTTTAGCAAATTAATAGAAGAGAGAAAGAAAAGTTCTTCTTCAACAAAAGATAATGATGATGATGACGATACTCTTATCAGTCGTATCATTAGAGCTAAAGTAGATGAAGATTCTTCTTTATCTGAAAGAGAAATACTTACTTTTTCCCATCTTCTTTTAAATGCTGGACATATTACAACAGTTAACCTAATAGGAAATTCAATTTTTTCGTTACTTGAGAATCCTCAAGAATTAAAAAAATTGCAAGAGAATAAAAATTCCTTAATCAAACCTACAATAGAAGAGACTTTAAGATATCGATCACCAGTACAATTAGTAATTCGTATTGCAAATGATGATGTAACTTTATCTGAAAAAAAAGAAGAAGGTGTTGGAGGAAGAGAAATAGAGAAACAAGAAATAAAGATCAAGAAAGGTCAAAAGATAATATTATTTTTGGGTTCTGCCAACCATGATGAATCAATATTTACAGATCCTGAACGATTCGATATTAATCGTAAAAACTTACGCCATATGGCTTTTGGAACTGGAATTCATTTTTGTTTAGGAGCTCCTTTGGCTAGACTTGAAGGACAAATAGCATTAAGAACAATTCTTGAAAGATTTGATAATCTTCAATTTGATTTTGATTATAGTGATAGACAAGATCTATATACTAAAGTTACTCCACTCAAAAGTTCTCTTTTCCTTGGATTATCACACTTGCCAATACGTTTCCAAACTAAGAATAGACAATAATAAAATTAGATTAGTATATCTTTTCAATTTTTATATCTTTGTAATAAAGAATGTTTGCATGTCCAATAATAATGTTAATGTTAAGGGATAATAGTACAACCAATATATATAGAAATTAAATATACTAAAAGATGGGTCATTAAAACCATATTATCTATAACCTGATTAATTATTGAACAATCAACAATATGTTTATATTCATATTTTCATATTTTGAGGTATTGAATAATGCGGGGATTAAACTAACGACTTTAATCATTATAACGGCATTAACGGGTTTAGGAATGTTACTTGCATATCCAACAATAACTATTTCCGCGCAAGAAAACATGACCAATACCGATCAAAACATGACCAATACCGATCAAAACATGACCAATACCGATCAAAACATGACCGCACTAGGTTATGGGACTATATCTGGTGCAGGAAGAGGAGCTGGTTAACACAAAAATCATATATTACAACCAGTCTCTGCATGACTAATGATTTCTCCATTAAATTTTTTTACTCTTCAAATCAAAAAACTGCTTAATTTCGGTACCAAAAATATACATATTGTTATCTATGTTCTTATCGCTGTTCTCTCCTTAGACACATTGTTAAATCAAACAGGTGACTTAATTGGGAAACTCCTAAAAACCTTTGGAGGAATTGTTCTTTTCATCACCCTATCAATAATAACTATGATAGGTCAGATATTTGTTCTACAATTTGTAGCTAAAAAAAGCGAAGAGAATAGGAAAAAAAATGGAAAAATAAGATTAATGCATAGATTTGTTTCTATAAGTCAATATACAATAATTACCATATTTGCGTTTCTTATCTTAGAAATAATAATAAACCAGAATTATTTGCCGATATCCTCAATGCTAGTGACTCTGATAAGTTACATGCTAAGTACTATTCTGATGGCCATATTTACTTACCTATTTCTTTCATGGTATAAAACTAATCGCAATTCAGTTTTAGTACTCGTATACGGATTGTCTTTTGCAACTGCTGCAATAGCATCATTTGCAATACTGTTAGTATTTACCTATCAATTTAGTGAGAAACTTTTTATCTCAATCCTTTCCACATCTCCTGGAACTTTTCTTTCTACTGATGAAGGTTCAATCTGGAAAATCTTTGCCAAAACTTATCAATATAATGACATGGCATCTTTTTTCCTTAAATGGGGTGGAACAGCATTAATTTTATATCACTATTCTTACAAGATTGGACGAACAAAATACTGGTTCCTACTCAGTCTACCGCTTTTGTATTTTTCCACTTTAGTGGTGTATCATCTTCACATCTATGAACCACATGAAGAATTTGAACAACTAATATTCTTCGGTGTTGTTGCTTTGAATTCAACATTTGGAGGGATTTTGTTTTACATAGCATTCAAGCTTACAGTCAAGAACTTTAAAGACAATGAGGTATTTGCAAGTTATTTAATTATGGCTGGATATGGATTTATGTTATTCTTTTCTGGCACCCAATCGGTTCTAACAAATATGGCATACCCGCCTTTTGGATTTTCCACTGTTTCCTCATATGGTCTTGGATCATATCTGATACTTGTCGGTCTTTCATTATCGGCCATCTCAATTTCAAAGGACGAACAATTAAAAGAAATGATTAAAAATTCAACAATGGCTGAATCAAGATTTCTTCATAGCCTTGGGATGTCAGAGTCCGAGCGGGAAAATAAATTGTTAAAAGATATCGTAATCAAAGCCAAACAACAAAAGGAGAATCTAGAAAAAGACACAGGAATAGAATTATCCATCAGTGAAGAAGATATCAAAGAATTTGTAAGAGAACTAGAAGTCAATCATAACGACAACGATAAGGATAATGGAAATGACAATAAAGAGGGGGAGGAAAAAGGTAATCAAGTATAATTCTAAGAATAAGAACAGAAACAATTTGATTTTATGGATGTAAAAGAACTATCTGAACTTTTTATTTGTTATGATTTATATTTTTTCTTATATTTATAAAATGATCTTTATCATTGATCCATTTGTTGCAAATCTTTAATCTTTGGCTATCAATCAGTTGACTCCAAGTGTTACTAATGTAACCAAAAATATTAGGGTCACTATTAGAGATAATTATTAGTTGTGAATCTAGTAACATTTTGTTGAAATAATTATCCATTCTGTGAATACTTTGAAACAAATTGATAAATGCATTCGGCCAGATCTACAGTCAATTTTGCACGTTTATCTACATTAGTTCGTAATTCATCCGCCAATTCAAATTGTATTGCATTACATGCATAACGCCATGAAGGGGAACTATAATGATTAATAGTATATCCTCCGTCAAGATCTGGACTCATTGGAGCAATTGTTGCATGAAATACACTATAATTTTTTTGTTTTAATATATTTATTAAATCGTTTATTGCATCAGGATGATTTTTTAATAATTTCCAAACAGATTTTCCATTCTCTGTTCCTAAAATTATATCGTCCTGACCTGGCTCTGTCCTATTATAGCCGTGAATATCAAAAAGGTAACTCATCAAGTTTTCATCTTTATTTTGAAAGTACATTTCTTTTAGATATTTAGAAATTAATCCATGATATTCATAATAATAAAGTTCAGCTTCTTGGTCTTCATAAGCGCAAGGTAATTTTCTGTTTACATCCATGTATTTCCGATGATATTTTTCAATAACCGTAGGTGGTTGTGATTGTTGACTGGTTAATAGATAAATATTCCATGCAATTCCGGTAGTTATTTCAGAAGTATACAGATCACGACTTATTTGGAATTGGCTTTTGTCACAGCTGAATCAAGATTAGAATCATTTCTTTTTTGAACATCACCAGGATTTAGATAACCATCATGTCCACATGTGAATAATATTGACGACATTATGAGATTAGTATTGGACATATTTTTGATTAAATACTCCAATGTTATTTATATCATTACTTATCAAAATAAAAATAAACAAAGATTAAAACATTTTCTATTCTATTTTGTGAACATGATATTACTTTCTAGTAGTTGTAATTTTAATTCATTATTCGTTACAATATTCCAAGTTAAAGTAATATCATTCTGACAAATAGAAAAGTGATTATTTTTAAGTTAACAGGATAAACATTCAAACAGGTTTTTGATGTTGCAAAAACATGATACTATTTTTTATATGTCTATTACAAATCAAAAAAATTAAAAATATTTTAATGATACAATATGTTTCAATATTCCTAAATAACTAACTGTATCTACAAGTCTATATCTTTATAACCAATATAGGTCTAAAATTTAGGTCAAATTTGTTTCACACCTCACGGAGAAAGAGACTAAAATGGTACAAATTTTTATATTAAAATAATGCAATAACAAAGACAGAAAAGGATATAAGATAGAAGAAGGACCCTATCCATGCATAACATATTCAAGAAATTATTTATAGATACAAAACAGGTAATAGTTCGCCTTAGTTATGTACTGTTGTTTAATAACATAATTATTTAAATCAGATTGAGTAATCTTAAATTTCAAATATTTCTTTTATTACATGATTTTGGTTGATAATCTACCTAGATAAACACATAGTATATCCTGAAGGAAAGATTAGCTATTAAAAACCAGTCTTCCATAATGCAAAATGTATTTAAAACACCTCATCTTAACAAGGTTGTTTGAAAAGGGTAAAGGTTTTATCATTATGTCTGTCTGTCTTTTTGATTATCGCCTTTACAACAGGAGGTCTCTTTCTGACTCGTTCCGATACATTTGTACAAGCACAGTCTCCTCTACAGAGTATCAATGAACAAATTACTGTGCCTTTGGACGTAGCAGATTCGATTTTTAATGAAAATACAACCACATTCCTGGGATCAAAGAATATATCATTAACTCCTTACCGAATGACAGAGACACATTACACTGACCAAGGATTCCTAAAAGGTGTAGGAAATGTGACTAACAATCAGACTTACATAGATACTTACTTATCTGATAAATTAGTCCAGAGCACAGGTAATGGAACATTCGAAACTCCAGATGGACAAAGTATTGCTTGGATATCATCTGCTATAGGAAAACCCGTTGATGATCGTTGGGTTTTCTATGGAATAAGACTATTCAATAATACGCAAAGCGAATCATTGTCTTTATTAAATAACAGCATCGGTTTATCTAAGAGTGTTCTTGGCAACGAGACAGATTACATCTGGATTCTGAAATAGTCATCATCCATTTTATAGATCTAATTGTTTATATAATTTTACAAATTTTTTATTAGGATCTATTTTTAATTTCCCTTCCAATTCTAGTGCAGTGGTAAGATACCAATGTCTTCCATATACAGCTGGCATTTGTTTTCTCATATATTTATCGAACAGCTGCCTTTTTTATCATTATGATTGTTAAAGTCGATACAGCAATTAAAATAACAGTTGTAATAATAATATTTGTCAAGGGTTCATTCTCTTTTTGCTGGCTTGGAGTATTTGGAAATGGATTTAATAGAGATGGAGGAGATTGATGCGGCACAAATACACTAAATGATGCTAATAGAATTGAATTATTGGTATTAATCCTTGTTAAAACTTGATGTGTTCCATCATCAGGAAATAAATATTTTACAGAAAAATCTCCATCTGCAACAGTTATATTTTCAAATTTAAATAATCTCTGACCATTTGTAACAACTGCTCTTGCATCAAAATCTTTGATATGTTCTCCTGTTTCTAAGTCTTGAACACTAAACTTTAATTCTGTAAAAGTATCTATAATAGGCCTCTCAGGGGAGTATGCAAATTGAATCTTGATATTTTTATTTTTATCTACCAATTCTTGAATTTTTAATTCTTTAATATGAGCATCACACAATGTGATATTTTGACTTGCCAATATTATAAAGCCAATAAAGAACATTAAAGAATTGAATACATTTTGCAGCTTGAGATTCAAAAGTATATTAGTATAAATTTACTATCACCATTTTAAATTTAACGCATATCTATTCTATTTTTTATTATAGAAATTCGATTAGAAACAGCTATTCATTTATTAGAATGAAAAATTAATATTCACCATCCAAACTGGTTCGGTGGAAATCAATATAGGATTTCACATGAGTAAGTTAAGTGATTTATTTACAATAACAAATTAATAAAAGAAGGGAAAATGTCTGACCAAAATTTAAGTCAAATTTGTTTCGCATCCCACTGGCCCCATTATGATAATAGTTTTCTCTAAGTAAATTCACTCTTCAAAAGAAAAAAATAAATCAAAAAAATAAAATTAAGATTATTAAACAAAATCTTGCAGAATCTAACATATATTCATTATTTGTATATTATATATATATATACAATTAGGAACACAAGTAACAAAAAAAAGGTTGAAAGATCTAATTGGATATCAGGATTAAATAGTTGTTGTTAGAAATCTAGCTTCAGTCAATTACAAAAGAAAACGAACCTATAATCCTAGGATTATGTGTTCCACCGGATCCGTGAATTAGTTACATAATATAGTAACAAATATTGTCTCAAATTATTTAAAATTATATTCAACTCTTTAATAAAATATAGAATACTTCTATATAATAAATGAGATTAAAGATATTAGAAAAGATTATCAACTATCTAGGAAGTAGAGATAAACAATGACAATGAATGTACTTGGTTATGCTGCGCCTTCTGCTAAGGCGGCTTTAGCGCCATATCAATTTGAACGTCGTGATATGCGCAATGACGATGTAGGTATCGAGATTCTTTATTGTGGCATATGTCATTCAGACTTGCATGAAGTCAACAATGACTGGGATCGCAACAGCATTTACCCAATGGTGCCGGGTCATGAGATTATTGGCCGTGTGGTGAGTGTTGGTCCTGATGTCACTCGCTTCAAACCAGGTGATCAGGTTGGTGTAGGTTGCATGGTTGATTCCTGTCAGAATTGTGCGGCATGCAAGCAGGGATTGGAACAGTATTGTGAAAAGGGTCCAACACTTACCTATGATGACAAAGATCGGTATGATCAAATGCCCACATACGGTGGCTATTCAGAAAAAATTATTGTTAGGGAAAAATTCGTATTGCGGATTCCGGAAGGCTTAGACTTGAAAGGAGTTGGACCATTGTTATGTGCGGGCATAACCACATGGTCACCACTCCGCCATTGGAGAGTAAGTGAAGGGTCGAATGTAGGAGTCATTGGTCTGGGTGGACTAGGCCATATGGCCCTAAAACTGGCTAAAGCACTAGGTGCAAATGTCACGCTGTTTAGTCGTTCGCCTGGAAAAGAGCAAGATGCACGTAGCCTTGGTGCTGACAATATAGTGATTTCCACTGATGGAGAACAGATGGCCGCTGTCAACAACAAGTTTGAGCTGATAATTGATACCGTACCTTACGTCCATGATCTTAACCCATATCTACCATCCCTGTCGATTAACGGTACATTGGTCTTGGTCGGGTTACTAGGCAATCTAGAACCAACATTAAACACTGTTCCGTTGATAATGGGGCGTAAATCAGTGGCCGGTTCAGCTATTGGGGGCATTGCCGAAACCCAGGAGCTTCTAAATTTCTGCGGACAGCATGGAATTACTGCTGATGTTGAGGTTATCAAGATTCAGGACGTCAATGAAGCATACAAACGCATGTTTAAAAGTGATGTAAAATATCGTTTTGTTATTGATATGGCATCGCTGAAGTCATGACGATGAAAAATGGACATAAAACAAAGAAGTTTCCACTACACAATAAATTTTTCAACAAACAATAAGAAAAAAGATGTACATAAAAATGGGAAATAAACTTGAAGGAAAAATTGCAGTTATCACTGGAGGAACCAGTGGCATTGGTTTGGCTACTGCAAAGAGATTTGTATCAGAAGGAGCACATGTTTTCATTACTGGACTCTATCAAAAAGAAATCAATGAAGCAATATCAGAGATCGGTAAAAACGTCAACGGTATTCAGGGTGATGTCTCTAATTTAACAGATATCGATAAGATGTATGATGTAGTAAAGGATCAGAAAGGTCATATACACATTCTATTTGCTAATGCTGGTATTATTGAATTTGCTCCATTGGGAGAAATCTCAGAGAAACACTTTGACAAAATATTTGATATTGATGTAAAAGGACTTCTCTTTACAGTGCAAAAATCACTTCCAATTTTACAAGATGGTAGTTCAATCATTTTGATGGCTTCTGTAGGTGCATCCAAAGGATCTGCAGATTTAAGCGTTTATCATGCTGCCAAGGCCGCAGTACGTTCGTTTGCCCGGTCTTGGAGCCTTAATCTGAATCAGAGAAATATCCGAGTGAATGCCATAAGTCCTGTCCCAATAGACACTCATTTCGTGAATCGAGTACTGAATGACCAACAGACGGAGCAATTCCTTCAGAATGTAATAAAAACAACGCCTATAGGAAGGATGGGTAGCCCAGATGAAGTAGCAAAAGCTGTCTCATTTCTTGCCTCAGATGATAGCAGCTATATTACTGGGATAGAGTTATTTGTTGATGGTGGTATGGCACAAATTTAGATGAAATACTTCCCAATCATTTTCAAAGTTTAATGATTTTATTTTTGTCAAAAAATGATTACAAATAATAATAATGATTTGCATCAATCATCACCGCAATTTCTGTATTTAACAACAAAAGGACGGAAGACAACGAAACAACACACAATAGAAATATGGTTTGTCGAATATAATAAAAGATATTACATATTATCAGAACGTAAAAAAGATTCAGACTGGGTTCAAAATATCATAGTTAATCCAGAAGTGTCCTTTGATGTAAACAATAAAACCTACAAAGGTCATGCAAGAGTAGTTGATAAAAGCAAAGAACCATTACTAGCTAATGCAGTTTCAGAACAAATGTTTAGCAAATATGGATGGAATGATGGATTGATTGTAGAATTAACATCAAATGATAATATAAAATAAATTACAATGAATTTATGTATGAAAAAAAATATTATGACAATTATTATAGCCGCATTTTCGTTTATCATTACAATTTCCGTCATCTCTCCAACTGCTTATGAAGAACAACAACAAGATCAAACAACTTCCTTTCTTGAACAAAATTCAAGCAACACAAAACAAGACTTATTATCAAGTAATGGATCATTACAAACTCAATTGGATATAAAACGAAGTGGTTCACAGCCTTCTACCAAAGGATCGGAAGAGTGGTTCACTGGGACGGTGCGTATTGATCCTCTGTTCCAGGCAAACGATCCAGCGAGGTCGGCCGGCGCCAGTGTTACATTTGAACCTACTGCCCGTACCGCATGGCATACCCATCCTCTAGGGCAGACTTTAATCGTGACTGCTGGTTGCGGTCTAGCACAGGTCTGGGGTGGCCCCATTGAGAAAATTTGTCCAGGTGACGTGGTTTGGATTCCGCCTGGTGAAAAACATTGGCATGGTGCCAGCCCGACCACGGCCATAACTCATATAGCCATTCAAGAACAGCTGAACGGCAAAGTTGTTTACTGGATGGAAAAGGTTAGCGATGAACAATACCAACAGAATAATAATCAAGATAATAGGTAATATGGCTAAGACGTTAGCCAAATGATTTGGTTGAATTTAATCACAAAAATCTATATACTTTAAGAAGAATAAAGATAGTGAATTTCGCAATGTCTTATTTAAAATAAAATTATCAAATATTGAACTCAACAGTAGCATTATGTGTCCCACCGAACCTGTGAA
Source organism: Nitrososphaeraceae archaeon (assembly GCA_025924135.1). Taxonomy (GTDB): domain Archaea; phylum Thermoproteota; class Nitrososphaeria; order Nitrososphaerales; family Nitrososphaeraceae; genus TH1177. The sequence goes on from JAICEO010000027.1 coordinate 13,818, forward strand.
TTAGTTACTATATATAGTAACAATATTTATATTGAATTTGTAGAATTTATGCAGAGAGCCCTTATTTATGGTAAATACAATTTGTATGAAGTTAAACTCTGGATTGTTTGCTTAGAAGATTCCTGTATTTGTCTTGGATTATTCTGCAAGGTTACTGTTAGGGTGTTTAATGCATTAATACTTGCAGTAATGGGTGTGATTATTTGATGACTGATGGTCAAGTTTATATTCTACATTACGGTCTAAGAAATCAATATCAAAGATGAATAAAAAGAGTGTCACTATCGGTATTACACAAGGAATTGCAGTAATGTTATCACTAATTGTAGGAACCGGAGCGACTTCTATTCTTAGTACCACTAATGCTCAGTCAGCAACATTAGAAGAGCCATATTTTGTAGAAAAGGGAATGGTTACAACTCAGAAAGAAATTGGCCCTAACAGAACACAATACACTTTTGCTGCCAATGGAACGATGAATGGTAACATAGAGGTAACAGACACAGGGAAGTTTGAAAGTGTTTCTAAAGGTGAACCAGCACCAGGACTATTAACGACCAAGGAGGGGGTAATAACGACCAAGGATGGTAGTGAAACGGCAAACTATACTGGGATAGATGTAGGAAATTCTACAGACTATCGAGGGGCATCAGCATATAGCACAAATTCTACTGGGAAACTATCTTTTTTGAATAATATGCTTGGTATATATAAGGGTGAGACAGAAGAGAGTGGAAATTTTGTACTTAGAGAATGGCATTGGAAGTAGTAGAATGATAATTTACTGGTTGTTAACCTCATTGATATAGTACATTTTGAATACTCCATTTATGGTTGTATATTCTGAGAATTAGATTGTATCGAAATTTCTATATCATTCCACTGAATTCAAGATTAAGTTATTAGTCTTAGTAACAACTCATTTCATTACTTGCTCTCCACTAGTGCATGCCTAGTAAGTATTACAGGATGGCAAGATAGTTTGACTCTTTTTTCGGACTTATTGATAATGTTAATTGTCATACCAGAAGAATTTCTTTTTGAGCAAATGCAATACGATTTCTTTCATTCATTAACCTATTTGTGTCTTCATACACGGCAACTTCAGCTTTACATTTTCCTGGCTTCAGATAGGTTGGAATAGTAAACTCCCATTCATTTGAATAGATGTCATTTTTAACATGGAGTTTTCCAATATTTAAATAAGAATCTATACTTGATTTATCCTCAAAAAATTTAACTTCCCCGATTGAATCAGTTATACAAAAAGTAAAAAATCCAAAGTCTACACTTCCCAAAAATTTAGCAAAGATTTTAGTCGATTCACCTCGTACGATTTTAGGCGGTATTTTCCAATCTACAAATTTTCCATGTCCTAGTTCTGGAACTTGAATAACAGAGCTTTGTCCCAATGACGATGTTCCTATTATTTCAAATACATCATATTTTCCAATATTCTTAATCGGATACTTACCAATGTGATTGATTTCAAAGCTGCGTTCTATGTGATTTTTTGTAGTCGAAGACACGAGAATCTGTCTGCCTTTGGCAAGATCGCAAAATCTGCTAGCCAAATTAACGTGAGTACCGATTGCGGTTATCTGGTCTAATCCACATAATGCACCTAAATTTCCTGAGATTACGCGGCCGGTGTTTATGCCGCACTTCAAGTCTATTTGTAAGTCATCCATATCATGAATAAATCTCTTCCATTCGTCCATCCACTTTGATTTGATATCTTGAAATTTTGTTCTAAACTCAAGAGCATCTAAAACTTCATTTTTTGCTATATGAGCCCCATCATCTTCCCTGTACTGCATACCAAAAAGGGCCATTACCCCATCGCCAATGAATTTGTCTCTTAGACCTCCATATTTGCTTATAATTTTCTTGGCAGTATCAAAATAATCCCTCAAAAAGTTCAATAATAAATCAGAGCTAATATCTAAAGGACGACATGCCTTTGAAAATCCACTAATATCCCAGAACACTATAGTAAGAAGCCTAGTAGTAATATTACTTACATTATCGAACTTGAGTGAGTCTATCTCAGGTGGTTCTAAATGTCTAAGCAGTATGTTTAGTTTCTTCGTTTCCTCTTTGCTTATAGTTTGATGTACAGAATCAAATCTGTATAAATCGTCACTACTGGCATCCCAATCTCCACGATATAATACGCCTTTTTCCCAAGGATGAAGTTTACAAAAATAGTATATTTTTTCATTATCTAATATGTCAATTGTTAACGTACTAACATTATGAGGTCCTATAAAACCAGTATCAAACTTACCATCTGGCATACCAGTATGTTGATCAAAGGATGTGGCAGTATGCAGATCGGAATCCATATTCTTCCAAGTAATTTTTATATTTTCGCTAGGTATGGCACAAATTTTTTTTGCAAAAGTTTTCGACTCATCATACCCAGGTATCATAATTTCAATATCTCCATAATTGTATGCGGAAAATTTTATTTTGTGAAATTTTTCCTGACGATCATCCAAAATAGATCTAATCTTATAGTTTCCTGAAGTATTCTTGTTACTCAGTTTCATGTTGTAAGTAAAAATATTTGAATAGACATTCAAAAATACTGAATTAAGTAAACAGTCAGATGGGTCGTAAACTTGAATGTTGATTGTGTTATTATTTGTAATGCCGCTTATCTTAATTGTTTCTCCAGAGACATATTCAGTCTTGTCTGTTTTAAGTGAGTAGTATGATTGGTTTTCCAATTAACTCGCACCTTTATAGATCTTATTAATGGTAGTACATAGATTTTTCTTTTGTTATTTTGTTCACAAGCCATTTCAGTATGTTACTTTATTTTTTTGTTATTTTATGAACATTATTATATTAGATCTTAACAAGTGTCTAACCAATATTTTCCCTTTTAAATAAGCGAACAAATACTTTTTGTTACAATTTCTAAACCTTCATAAATTATGTCCTTCTACTTTATTTTTTTCTCATTAATCCATTTTAATATTTACTTTAAAACTCATTTAATATATTATGATGGTCACTATAGAGAAATCTTTGAATTTTAAGTTGATGCGATATAGCTAGTTGAGACTTGTTGCAACTACAGATGCAGATATTTTTAATTGGATCTATAATATTTTGAATAATATAACTTTGTTATTAGAGATTAGTTTACTTTAATTTAAAAATAGTAATTTTGATAATTGATAATATTAGTAATAACAGCAGCTGTTTTTAGTGTCTAATACTATTGTCTATTATTTTTTATCATTATAATACTATATAGAATTATGAAGGCAATCTGAAATAAAACTATTGATGCTCCCCATTCATTTACTGGATATCCTGAACCTGGTACTGCTATAACATACATTACAATTAAAATAATTGTTCCAACTATTCCTACATAATACCAAAATTTACTCCATTTCTTGATAACTGGTATGACCCAGAAGATTTGAGCTAGACCCGAAACTATAAAGAACACTATAACATCTATTGTCAGAAGAGTAAAAAATAAGGGAATAAGTGCGATATGTAATACACCAGCCAGAAACGTACATAGACCTGTTGTATAACGTATTACTTTATTATGTAAAAGTTGAGTATTCATTTCTGTTGGTTTATTAAGTTAGGTAATTCTGACGATATAATATAAATATCTTTTTTTGTAGTGTAAAAATAAATTTCAATCATGATAAGCAAAGATCTATAGACTATTGAGATACTAGTTAATCCGAGAAAATAACCAAATTTAGGTGTACATGGTCTTTCAGAAATTGACCAATATTTTATATTTATATCTCGATAGATACAGACAATTTTAATTTGGTATTATACTTTGAAAAGATACTATAGCATTATATCAAAAGTGAACCCTTCTCATAAATGGGAACAAGCAGATATGAACTAAACTTTATTATAATTGCAAGATTTATATTATTATATCAATATCTTCTTAAGTTAATCTTTAATTTAAATAATTAAAAATAACTAAACTTAAGAATGTGACTTTATTTATTAATAAAAATTAATTAATTATTCTCATAAAGATCAGAAGTAATTTGATTTATGATATTCTTTATAATGGGATTATTATCACTTCTTTGTTCTTTTGGAATATCAATAACGTATTCATTTTTTATACCATATAATTGTGGAGACATTACAATAACTCTGTCTCCTAATAATACAGCCTCATTTATATTGTGAGTAACAAAAAGTATTGTTTTTCTATGTTTATTATGTAGAGCCAAAAGTTCGTGGTATAAAGATTTTTTTATTGCAATATCTAAAGCTGCAAATGGTTCATCCATAAGTAAAACTTTAGGATTTAATGATAAGGCTCGAGCAAGAGCTACTCTTTGCTTCATTCCTCCTGATAGCTGATGAATATATGAATGAGAATAATCAGACAGACCTACAATTTCAAGATAATGCATTACTATCTCTTCACGTTGTTTTTTTGGAATTTTCGCCATTTTTAATGCAATCTCAATATTTTGATAAGCTGTAAGCCATGGAAAAAGAGCTGATTCTTGAAACATCATTATTCGTTCAGGACTGATGTCATTCACAGCCTTTCCATGAAGTAAAATTTTCCCTCCATAAGTATTTTCAAATCCCGCAATTAAATTAAGAAGAGTAGATTTACCACAGCCGGATTTTCCTAATATTGTAACAATTTCTCCTTCTAAAATTTCAATATTAATATTTTCAAGTACAGTATGTATTCTCTCAGTATGAGGTTGTAAGTATTGTTTAGAGACATTTTTTAGATCAAGAGAAACTTTTCGATCAACATATTCATTTTGAATATACATTTATGATATATCTATAATAGTGTTAATATTTAATGGATTTTAAATATGCTTAATAGTAAAAGTATATGTATAATATGCACACATAATATTATAAATACAATAACTATTTTTGAAAATAAAAATATACAATAAATTATAATTGAAATTTCTAGTCACTTATTGGAAAAAGCATCCTAGAAATTGTAAATTTAGCATATTGAAGAGAATTATTATATCTAGTTTAACTATCAATCCTATGGATAGCAGTAAGAGTATGACTACATAACTGTTAAACTAATGAGGATATTCCCATATATGAATAATTTTTAGGCTCCTAAAAATTAGTAAATTTGAATTGTAAAGTTCATTTACTAATAAATTTTAGAATGACAAAAAATTCTTAAATAATTTTATGCCATATTAAAAATCTAGGACATTATTTATAAGCTCACCAGTATGAATAAATCCCAGCCGAATCATCACAATGGGATAGGTCATTTATTGGGCCATCCCATTTCAAATTTAATTAATTATCGCACATATTATTTTCTTTGTCTAGAATATCTGGTTTTTGTTGAGAAATTATATTTGACAAACCTCTCATATAGTTTTTGGCAAAGGTGGTAACAGGTTGAGAAGAATACCATATACAACCAAGTACCTGACAATCATGACATGTTTTAGCAATATCCCATTTGG
>JAICEO010000028.1 GCA_025924135.1 Nitrososphaeraceae archaeon
CTATGGAACAAGTTTTTGAAAATGGAATGCGAATCCAAGAATCTGAAATTGTAAAACAACTACTTCCAGACATGAAAAGCCAAGTAGTACATGTTGGAATTGTGCAAAAACAAACTGACGCTGGTGAAATGACTAGGTTTGATGCATTGGTTGCAGTAGGAAATGAGGCTGGTTGGTTTGGCATAGGTAAAGGTAAGGCAGCACAGATGCGAAATGCCATTGATAAAGCTACCACAGCCTCTTATCTGAATGTTATTCCAATAAAACTTGGATGTGGTAGTTGGGAATGTAGATGTAATCAATTACATTCTATTCCATTCCAAGTATCCGGAAAGGGTGGAAGCGTAACACTTGAGATATTACCTGGCCCTAGAGGATTAGGTTTGGTAGCGGGAGAAGATATTAAAAAACTATTAAAATTGGCTGGACTAAAAGATGCTTGGACAAAATCCTATGGCTCGACAAATACTATGGCTTCAACCACAAAAGCTATATTCAATGCTCTAAGAAGTACATACACCTCAGGTTAATGATGAAATATGGTCTATCTAGTAATTAGAATTCGTGGAATAGTTAATATTCCAAATTGGGCAGAAAAAACTTTAGAAAACCTAAACTTAAGAAAAAAGTTTAATGCAACACTAGTTACAGAAAACAATCAAACTTTAGGAATGTTACGTAAAGTAAAAGATATTGTTGCCTGGAAATCTGTTGATGAGTTCCTTATTAAAGAACTATTAGAAAAGAGAGGTAGAAAAAAAGGATTCCATCCACTAAAGAATTCTAATCTCCCATCAAATTACAAGTCTATCGATGATTTAGCTAATGCAATCCATAGAAATAATATTAGTTTATCTGAACTTGAAGACTTGAAACCTTGGTTTGCATTAAATCCTCCTAAAGGTGGCTTCAAGAGAAAGACAAAAACTCAATATACTCAGAAAGGAATACTGGGAGAAAACAACGAATTGATTGATCTAGTAAGGAGAATGATATAAATACTACAAAATTTTATTTATGCAAGAATGATGATGATTTCGCTAATCTTTTTTATTCATAAAAAAAAAATGAGGAGTCTTGATTATGGCTACTAGATTACGAAAAAGTAGAAAACAACGTGGAACACGATATTGTGGATGGGGACAAATTGGTCAACATAGACAATCAGGTTCCAGAGGTGGTGTAGGACAAGCTGGTAAACATAAACATTTCTGGATACGTACTGTTATTGAAGAGCCAGATCATTTTGGACATCCTCAAACTAAATCGCATCATAAAATAAGTGTAAAAAAATGGGCAAATTTGAGAGATTTGGATATATTATATTTTAAACACATGAAAAATGAAACAACTGAAAATAAAATTTTAGATTTAACTACTCTCGGAATCAACAAGTTACTAGGAGGAGGAAAGGTTACTACTAAAATGACTGTAAAAGTAGAACAAATTTCGCGACGTGCAGTTGAGAAAATCAAAGCAATTGGAGGAAATGTAATTTCCAATGAACACAGTTCAGAATGAAGGTTTTATTAGGAAATCAATAAAAACAATATCTAGGTATATTCCTCAAGTAGAGAAACCAAAGAAGAAAATTTCTTTAACTGAAAAATTTGTTTGGTGTGGTATAGCGGTTTTTGCCTACTTGGTGATGGGACAGGTTCCGCTATATGGTGTTACTGATTCACCTCAGTTTGATTTTCTTGCATTTGCACGTGTCATTTTTGCAGCGCAACAGGGAACCATATTAGAACTTGGAATAGGTCCTATTGTAACTGCTGGATTACTTATGCAATTGCTGAAGGGGTCAGATATTTTAAAATTAAATTTCAAAAATCCTGACGATCGAGCCCTTTTTACTTCCGCAACGAAAATTGTGACTATTATTGTTATTATTGCAGAGGGAGGACTATATGGAGCCAGTGTGTATGGACCATTAGTTGCATCACCTGATTTTGTACCTATTTTGATAGCACAATTGATATTCACTAGTCTTATTGTAATGCTTTTAGACGAATTGATCCAAAAGGGATGGGGATTAGGATCAGGTATAAGCTTGTTTATTATGGCTGGTGTAGCACAAACAATTTTATGGAGTGTATTTAGTCCTGTTGCTGGACCTGATGGCCCAGTTGGAATTATTCCGTTTATAATTGATTCTGCAGCCACTGGAGATATTTCTGATACATTCTTTAGAAGTGGTCAATTACCTAGTGTTTTTACATTTATTTTGACTGGTGGTGTCATGGCGCTTCTCGTATATACACAAGGAATTCATATTGATATTCCAATTGTTTCAACAAAGTATAGAGGATTTACAGCAGTTTATCCAATTAAACTGCTCTATGTATCTAATATACCGGTCATTTTATCTACAGCATTGATCGCCAATGCAATGTTTATGGGTCAAATGTTATGGGCAAATTATAACCCACAAAATGATAACCCATTTTTTAATTGGATAGCCCAGTTTGATCCAGGACAACAACAAACTCCAACTGGTGGATTGTTATACTATTTGAGTACTCCTAGAGGGTTGGATATAGTTGCTCAAGATCCATTACGTGCTGTAACGAACATTATCTTTGTAACAGCTATTGTTACGGTATTTGGTAGACTATGGGTAGAACTAGGAGGGCTTTCAGCAAAATCTGCTGCAAAGAATCTTTTAGATGCAGATGTGCAAATTCCAGGTTTTAGAAGATCACAAAATTCTGTCCAAAATGTTTTGGATAAGTATATTCCCTCTGTAACCATAATTGGTGGTGTTGCAATTGGACTCTTAGCATCCGTTTCGGATGTTCTTGGTCTTTTTGGTGGTGGTATAGGATTGTTGTTAATGGTAGATATTTTAGTTAACTATTATAATTTGTTGATCAGAGAAAAAGTGGATACTACTATGCCAAAATTGGCGGCTTTAATTGGAAGAAAGGACTAAACGTATAATTGTAGTGGGTATACCTGGTGTAGGCAAAACTACTGTTGTTTCGAATGTAAAAAATACGTTAGAACAAACAGGTATCAAAACAAATCTGGCAGAATTTGGAAAGATAATGTTAGAAGAGGCAAAAAAATTAAACATTCAAAATAGAGATGAAATACGTCGACTTTCAATTGAAGACCAGAAAAAATTACAGAACTTAGCTGCCATGAAAATCTCGCAAATATATTCTGATGTGGTAATAATTGATACTCATTTATTTATTAACACTAAAGAAGGATACTACCCAGGATTACCCGCTCATCTATTAAACAATATGAAACCCACTCATTTAATATTAATAATTGCAAATCCAGAGGAAATTTACCATAGGAGACAAAATGATTCTACTAGGGTTAGAGATCTAATATCAATGGAATCAATAAAAAACGAAATCGACGTTTCAAAAATGCTAATTTCCTGCTGTTCCATAATCTCTGGAGCCCCTTTTAAAATTCTTGCGAATCATGAGGGGTCCCTAACAGAATGTACGCAAAAAATGGTTTCATTAATATTGGACACATGAAAAAAAGACAAATATGTATTTAAGTGATCTTATTTTACAGATTCCTGGACTTGCTCCAGCCTATACTAAACATCCAATCTTCCCTGATCTATTTTCTGCTATGATTGTAGCTGCTCTAATATCAATTGGTCTAAATTTTGCATTTGCTATGTTGAGAAAAAAAACTACTGACATTGATAGACTATCAAAAGTGATGAAAGAAACAAATCAATGGAGAAAAGAATATACCGATGCAATTAGAAAACAAGATAAAGTTAGAATTAGTGAATTAAAGAAAAAACAAGCTTATGTGAATAAAATGAGTCTAGAAATGCAACAACAACAAATGCGACCTATGATGCTTTATATGATACCGTCATTTATGCTTTGGATTCTTGTATTCCCTTCCATATTCGGTCAAACAGTGGCCCTTTCACCGCTCCATATCCCCTATATCATGTGTACAGATGAAAATGTAAAAAAAGACTCTGTACTTGATGAAAATGGTCAGCCCAAAGGTGTCTGCAATATCTCTGGTGAAGTTTTTTTATGGGGTTGGTTTCTTATTACTTCGCTCGGGACGAGCGGCCTTGTTGCCAAAATCACTAAAACTTCAATGCCAAGTATGACATAAATTGATTAGCTCCAATTACAAAAACAAAATATTAAATAGTATTGTAATATCAGGTTGGCCTGCGGTAGGTAAAACAACTATTGCAACAGAATTAGCCAAAGAGTTTGGGTACAAACATTATAATGGTGGGGATGTCTTAAAAATGCTGGCTGCAGAAAAAGGTTATTTAGTATCTGGAAATGATTGGTGGGATACAGAAGAAGCAAAGAATTTCATGGAAGAGAGAGAATCAAATTCTTATTTTGATATTGAAGTAGATCGGAAATTGGTAGAAATAGTAAGAATGGGAAAAGTCGTAGTGACGAGTTATACATTGCCTTGGTTAGTACCAGAATCAATTAAAATCTGGTTAAAGGGTTCAAGGAGTAACAGAATCAAAAGAATGGCAAAAAGAGATAACTTGAATCTTAAACAAGCACGCGACGTTATTCAACAACGTGATGATAATAATGTGCGTATTTATAATAATTTATATGGATATGAATTTGGGAAAGATCTTTCTGTTTTTGATTTTGTTTTAGATACTGATTTATTAAATCTTAATTCGCTTCTTGTAATATCAAAAATAATAGTAAAATCATTACTTATTTAGTTCAATTCTGATGAAAGGTTAAAATTATTAATATTCATAAATTAACATTTTTAATAATGGATTTACCACGTATTAAAAAACTTAAGCAATTTGATAATTTAATCCAATTATCAGAAAGTATGACGGATGAGAGGTATGGTCATTACCCATATGAACGCCCTATCCCTATATTATTTGATTATGGTTTAATATTGATAGATAAGCCCTCCGGTCCAACTAGCCATGAAGTGGCCTCTTGGGTAAAAAAGATACTGAACATAGAAAAATCAGGCCATAGCGGAACGTTGGATCCGGGGGCTACTGGTCTACTCCCAATGGGATTGGGAGAGAGTACCAAAGCACTCTCAATTTTGCTGTTAGGACCAAAGGAATATTATACTATTGCCCGTATTCACTCAAATTTTGATAAATACATTCTAGAAAAAGTATTATTGGAATTTCATGGGGAAATTTATCAAAGGCCTCCACAGCGATCATCGGTAAAAAGAATTACACGAATACGTAAAATTCACGAAATAGAATATGTAGAAGGAAATGATAAACTTATTTTGCTTCGAATATTATGTCAAGCTGGGACATATATAAGAAAGCTAATTTATGATATCGGGGAAATTTTAGGCTCAGGAGCCACTATGGTTGAACTTCGTCGTACTCGAGTAAGTCATTTTTTTGAAAGAGATGGTTTAATAAAACTCCATGATTTGTACAATGCTTTTCATCTCTATAATGAAAAAAATGATGAAGAAAATTTAAGGAACGTGATAAAGCCTATCGAGGTATGTTTTAAGGATCTCCCTACGGTTGTTATTCGAGATACAGCTGTCGATGCTCTTTGCCACGGTGCACAATTAGCTATTCCTGGAATTTCTGAACTCTCCCCGTCAATTCAAAAGGATGATTTGGTAGCAATATACACTTTAAAAGGTGAAATAGTAGGACTAGCCCAGTCTCTTATGAACATAAATGAAATTGTTTCTAATAAAAATGGTATTTCTTTTACAATGAACCGGCTAATTATGAAACCTAATACATATCCTAAAGGTTGGCGTTAAGAATTTATAAATAGTAAAGTAATAATAAACTGATTTGAAATACCAAAGTAAAATTTTCTGGACTTTGAAATAAATTATATGGTTTCTCCTATACCAGGAGTTTTTTTATCTAGTTGAGCAATCTTTTTTGCCAGATTTTCCATAGTCCCCGGTATATGACAGTTACACATACAATCAGAACATTCTATATGGTTATTTCTTTTACAATATTGGGAAATTTCCGCACTATTCATTATCAATAGAAAAATTTCTAGATACCCTATTTTTATTTTATCATAAATAATAATTAAAGGGTATTGAAGAAGGCTTATCCAATAGATTATATTTTCCACTTTGTTCTTTAATTGTAATTTAACAGGATCTATTGCCGGGGTCGCCTAGCCTGGTAGGGCGCAAGCCTGGAATTATCAAGAAAGCTTGTGACCGAAAGGTCCCGAGGGTTCAAATCCCTCTCCCGGCGCCATAATTCAGATGCATCGTAAAAATATCATGGACTTTATTCTATATTTAAAAAAATTACCGTGTTTATTTGAGCGATTAGAAAGTTCTTACAATTTGCCGCTTTGTATCTTCATTAGATAACAAATTAATCATGTTATCATACCGGCTTTCTAGGTCAAAGAAAAATTTAGGGCATAATAAATTAACAAGCCTATTTTGAATATATTATTGTTATTTGAATTTCAGATGATAAGGTTGTTAGGTTAGAATGTATGATAAAATTTATTTCAACAACTATAAAGTTGTATTGTTGCGCATTTATGGAGATATAATCAAAGTGAAGAACTTAAATTTGATATCTTTTAATTCTAATATGAGGTTACAATTTAAATGTTGAGAGTTGGTAAAAGATACTTCCCATTTTTAGAAACGAAACAGTAGAATATTTTTTATAATCTATAACTAAAAGTAATATAGGATAATCAAGGTATCAGATAAACAATAAAACTAACACCTATTATTCCTATGATAATCAATGTGGTTAAGATAATTCCCTTCTTTGTAATTTTCTTTTTTTCCCTATTTTTATTCAACCTAATTATGGTAAAGAGTTTATTTATTTATTTTTTTATTTTAAAACCAAGAATAACATAATGCTTTAGTATTTGGGTTTTTTTCGCTGTCTTCTCTCTAACTTAGATACCTTTTTGCTACGAGACCTTTTTTCACTATGAGCATGAGTTTTTTTAAAATCCTTCTTCATACTTTAAGTTTTTTATATCTTTAATAAATACTTACAATATTCTATAACAAATTCTAGATTTATCAATAGAAGGAAATGATAAATTAAAATTCATATTTTTGCTATCAAATAGTATCAATATATATGTTAGCTGTCTAACATTTTTATAACATATCCTAGTAATTTATAGCGTGGAAAGTGTATGCATTTTAGGCGCTGGCAGTACCAAGTATGGTAAGCTTGATGAAAGTATTATAGAAATAGCCCTTACTGCATCAGTTGATGCAATTGAATCGGCAGGGATATCACCAGAAGATATCAAAGCTGGATATATTTCTAATGTCTTTGGTGTTGCCGATAAACAAGTACATATGGCTCCCGTCATTATGAGCAATTTAGGACTCTCTCATGTTCCCGGTTTGACTATTGAATCAGCCTGCGGATCAGGTTCTGTCATGTTTAGGGAAGCCTTTGCAAATATACGTGCTGGATTTTATGATTGTGTTTTGGCTTTGGGGGTTGAAAAAGTAACTCATACTGGAACAAATCAGAGTACAACTCTATTTTCATACTGTTCTGATTTCTTTTACGAAGGGGGGAATGGTGCCTCTTTCCCTGGCTTGTTTGCTTCTATTGCACGAGCATATATGACTAAGTATAAAGCGGATGAAGAAGATCTAGCTAACGTGGCTGTAAAAAACCACGAAAATGGATTGTTAAATCCTAAGGCCCATGTAAGGAAAAGGATAACCGTAGAAGATGTGCTTAATTCACCTGTAGTTGCTTCACCACTAAAATTATATGATTGTTGTCCATTTTCAGATGGTGCCTCAGCAGTAATTCTCTGTAATGAAAAGTTTGCCAAAAAAAGTGGGAAACCCTATATTAAAGTTATTGGATCGGGGAGAGGAGGCTCTCCTGCTGCTGTTCAAGGCAGAAAGGATATATCAACGATTCCAGGTACAGTTATTGCTGCCGATCAAGCCTATAAAATGGCTGGAATATCTCCTCATGATGTTAACTTTGCTGAGGTTCATGATTGTTTCACAATAGCAGAGATAATAGATGTTGAAGATTTAGGTTTTTTCCAAAAAGGTAAAGCAGCAAGCGAGATCCGAGATGGAGCTACGTCTAGAAAAGGAAGGATTCCAATTAATCCCTCAGGAGGATTAAAATCAAAAGGGCATCCTATAGGAGCCACTGGCATTGGTCAGATTGTTGAAGTTTTTGAACAGTTTACTGGACAAGCTGGAGAAAGAACAATCAAAAATGCAGAAATCGCTTTAACTCATAATTTTGGTGCGACAGGTGCTAGTGCTGCTGTACATATATTTAAAAAGGTGAATTAATAAACATTGAAAAATGTTACTAGTATAGGAGTTAGAGAAAAATTTATTTCATCTGCACAGAACTCCAAGATATTAGCAAGGAAATGCAAAGATTGTAATACTATAATGCTCGCCACGATATTATATTGTGAAAAATGTCACGGTAAAAAATTTAATTTAATTGAATATCCTGGCAAAGGTTATGTAGATACCTTTACTATCCATACAGTACCTCCTGAGGGATTTGAGGATGTAGAGAGTTATGCTTGGGTTGTTTTCACTGTAGACGATGTATTACTTAGGGCTTCAGGATTTTTACCTGGTATCAAAAAACCATCCGATTTACCTATTGGATCAGAAGTTGAAGTTAATGGCTTTGATAAGAAGCATGGATTAGTTTTGAAAAAAATTTGAGCTAAATAGATTTACATTCTGATTATCATCTAGTATCTAACTAAACTTTATGAAATCAATTTGTCTAGTTAGATTAACTCTAACCTTAACATTGTATTATATATTAAAAAACTTATGGAAAATTATCCTCAGTTAAAGACAAGGCTATCGAATGCAAGTAAGATTGTTAACAACCAACTTGCAAAGCTGAGGATGCTGGATACCAGGTTTAACACATTAGATGTAGATTTACGAAACAAAATAATTATAAATATCAAAAATGGAGATAATGTACGTGCAAAAACATTAGCAAATGAATTAGTGAATATTAGAAAAATCAAACACACAAGTCAAAAACTATTGATGAGTTTAGAAGTCATAGTAATAAGATTTTCTACTATATCAGAATTTGCTGAAGTCCTCGAAACCATTAACCCGATGATTGAAACAGTTAAGGAGGTTAAGAATGATATAACGAAAACAATCCCTGCTGCTACTAGTATCATTTCTGAGATGTCAACATTATCTTCCGATATATTGATACAAACAAATGTAAATTCGAATATCAATCCTATCTCTATACCGGTTAATTCTGATGCACTAGAAATTCTTAATGAAGTACAAACTATCATGGAAGAAGAAACTAAGTCAAAGCTACCGGCTATACCTAACAGCATTAACGATAATATTAAATATTCTTCAAAGAAAAATGACCTCCTAAATAAAAGTTCCAACGTATTATTGGAAGCGTAAAGGAAAGATTATTCAGATCACTATCACTTATATCATTTGTATAAAAAACTTTACAAAGTAGCTTTAATTACATGTTATTCATAACCGGTGCAATGGAGCGAGTACAATCACAAATAGTTAATAAGGCAGGATCCAAACGCGGAAGTATTTTGGAATCCGCCTCCCGAAGGGTCAGAATGATATTTTCTGTTATGGCTAGCCCAAATCGTATAGATATTCTTCGAATTCTTTATTCTAAAGGGCCTTTGACTTATTCTGAATTAAAATCACTTGCAGGATTTAAATCCAAAAAAGAATCAGGTAAGTTTGCATATCATTTAAGAAAATTACTGCGTCAATCCTTGGTATCTCTTAATAAAGCAGAAAGACGATATACAATTACTAACCTTGGGAAATTAGTATTAAGCCTCGCTCGTCAAATTGAAGAAAGGTCTATTATTGAAAGTGGTAAACTTTACGTGAGGACTACCAAACCCTCTATTGAAGAATTTGATTCCAATAAAATAATACAATCTTTAGTAAGAGAAGCTAATATGCCATTGGAACTCGCCCATAAAATTACAGAAGAGGTAGAAAATAAAATTTACAAACTTCAAACATCATATCTTACTTCTTCTCTTATAAGGGAAATGACAAATTCAATATTAGTCGAACATGGATACGACGATTATAGAAATAAGCTTGCTAGATTAGGCCTCCCACCCTCAGATATGATATCTCTTATTCATGAAACTAGTACTAATAATATGGAAATTCCTGATCTTGTTGTTAAAACATCACAGTCAATTTTTACAGAATATCTTTTGAACAGTTCTCTACCAAAGGATATTGTTGATATGCACTTGACAGGAGAAATCAACATAGGTAAAAGTGGATTCTGGAATATTGTTCCAGATGCAATTTTTATTAATATTAATTCAATAATCGATATTTTCGAAGATATTAAAGGACGTTATCTAACAGTCGCTAAGATTTTTCCATTTAAAACCATCGAAACGCAATCAACAATTGTGTCCATCATTCTTTCTTTATTAAGTCGAGAAGCTTCCAGAGAAATTGTTATTGAAGGATTTTTAGACTTTATGCAAAAGAAAACCGAAACAGGTACACTTCTGAACAATAACATAGAAAATATATTCCTTTTAGCCTCTACTATTTCCTCCTACGGTTCTTTTTCTCCTCATATTACATTATCTATTAACTTGAGTACTTGTGATATTTCTAGTATTAATTCATTATTAGAAAGTTATGAAAAATATATAACCAGTACAGCTATTCCTACCATAGCACTTTCTTTTGTTTATGATGATCTTACTTATATTGATCCATTTATAGATACACTTATACACCTGGCCAAAACTGGAGGAATAATATCATTTTCAAAGAAGAAAGTTCGTGCACGGTATGGTTTATGTAAATCTGATGAAATGCCAAACACAAGTACAGTTGTGGTATTACAGTCCTTATCAATTAACCTTCCAAGAATAGCATATCAATCAAATAAAGATGAAACATATTTCAGGGCAAGATTAGCAATTTTACTAAAGCCTCTCCTTTCAATAATTACTCAGCGTTTTCTCTCAATTTTGAATCTTATTCAAAATGGAACAATTCCTATAGTGAGTCAAACCACCTCTAATTTGCAGCTCGGAAAAATTGATGCTATGGTTAATTTAGTAGGAATTCAGGAATCTGTTTATGATATTTTGGGATATCAACCCAAGAATAATGGTGATAATGTGATAAAGAAGGTCATTCAGACTGCAGTGGATATAATTAATGAAAAGAGCAGAGAAAATCCTAGGAATGCAGAAATTAAGATAACAATGCTGAAAGATGATAGTACATTTCGATTTAAAGATTTGGATATTGAGAAATATGGAAAATCATTAACAATTAATAATGACAAAAATATGAACTATTCTCAAGGATTAATAATAGATGGAGAAAAAATAGTTTCAAAATCCATTGATTTAGACGCGATAATAGAATATTATTCAGCGATTGAAGATGTCCTAAAAGGAGGTGTCTCTATTGATTTGGATATTAGTAATATTAGTAACATCGATGATGTGAAAAAAGTTATTAAATCTTCTGCTAATCTTCCCTTTTTTCATCTTGCCCAGAATTTCTCTGTATGTAATATATGTGGAGAACGTTTTTTTATCCCAGATTTAAAAGTTTGTAAGAAATGTGAATCTTGTAAAATATCTTCTATTTCAACCTAATTTTTTCTTTTATTATTCTTTCGAGCTTAGTCACGTTATGTTGAGAAAAACAAAATAATTTAAGTAATTATTTTCAGTATTATTATTATGATGTATTATTGAAATGTCCAAGTAAATTAATTAATTGATAGAATTTTTAGCTAATTTTGTTGCATAATAATAAAATTTAAGTGTTATATCAGTTAAGATATAAGTTGAAATTGGACGGCGAATTGTATGGGAGTATCAGAAATAGATAAAGCTAAAAATAAATCTGTATTTAAAATAAAAAAAAGGGATGGCAGGATAGTCAATTTTGACGAATCAAAGATAGCGCAGGCAATTTATAAGGCTTTGATAGCAACAGGTAAGCCTAATTTTCAATTATCCGAGGAACTGGTTAAAAAAGTAGTAAAAAAAATGACCCTCAATAGTACTTCGTTTGATAAATCTTTCATACCAAGTGTTGAGGATGTTCAAGATATAGTTGAGTCAATTCTTATTGAAGAGGGATTATCCGATACTGCAAAAGCGTATATTCTATATAGACACGAAAGAAGGAAAATAAGAGAAGATAAAATTAAAATCTTAAATAAGAAAAACTTGGATGAAATTGATAAGAATTTTGATATCAATTCCCTACGTGTCTTATCTTCACGTTATTTATTAAGAAATGATAATAATGAAATCATTGAATCTCCAAAGCAGATGTTTGAACGAGTTTCGATTCTCGTAGCTCTTCCTGACGTCTTACATGACACCTTTATCTTTGATCTAGCTGGTGGATATGACCAAAATACTGCTGAGGCTACTGCTTATTACGATAAAATCAATGACTTTGACCAAAAACTAAAGATAGGATCATATTACTTAAACAAATATCATTTTGAATCACTCATTAGACTATACATACAGCTAGCCACTAAAGGACAAATGAAAACATCATTTAAAGAGCTTTTAAAATTAATTTTTCAAGGAAGATTTAACTCTTATGAAGACCGAATAAAAGAATACTATAGTTTAATGGTATCAAAAGATTTTCTTCCTAATACTCCTACTTTAATGAATGCAGGTGCACGTTTAGGACAACTTTCAGCATGTTTTGTATTGGATATGCCTGATGACATGGAAAAAATCATGAAAACCTCTTCTGACGCAGCTATGATTTTTAAATCTGGTGGTGGAGTAGGAATTAATTATTCTGATTTGAGACCAGAAGGTGATATAGTTGCATCTACTTCAGGAGTCGCTTCTGGACCTGCGTCCTTTATGCGTATTATAGATACGATTACAGATGTGGTTAAGCAAGGTGGCAAAAGACGTGGAGCAAATATGGGAATACTGGAAGTTTGGCATCCAGACATTGAAAAGTTTATTACTGCTAAAACAAAACCTGGTGTTTTTGAAAACTTTAATGTCAGTGTTGGATTATGGGAAGATTTCTGGAAGGCACTTGTTAATAACAATAACAACAATAAATATACTCTTAGAAATCCCCGAACTCATGAACCTATTAAACAAATAGATTCACATCAACTAATTGATCTTATATCATTAAGTGCATGGAAAAGTGCCGAACCCGGTATTATATTCTTTGACAATATAAATAAATACAATCCAACCATTAATGCTAAAGAAGGACCCCTTAGAGCTACTAACCCTTGTGGAGAACAATCTTTATATCCATACGAATCTTGTAATCTTGGATCCATTAATTTATCAAATTTTGTAAAACGCAAGGCAGATGGAATGTATGAATTTGATTGGCCTAGATATGAACAAGCTATAAGAATATCATCCAGGTTTTTAGATAATATTATAGATGCGAATAAATATCCTGTTGAAGAAATAGACTATAATACCAAGCTTACACGAAGAATAGGTTTAGGAATCATGGGAATCGCTGATCTTTTATTTTCATTACGTATTCCTTATGCTTCTCAAGAAGGGTACGAATTTATGAATAAACTGGCCGAAACATTAACTTATTATAGTATGGAAGAAAGTGTAGCCATTGCTAAATCAAGAGGTTCATTTCCATTATTTAAAAAAAGTGAGTATGTAACAGACAAGATTCCCGTAGCGGGATATTATGAAATATCGAAACAAAACCATTCTTATGATTGGGATTCTTTAATAGAAAAAATTCAAAAATACGGAATACGTAATGCTTGGACTACCACGATAGCACCCACTGGAACTCTCTCTATGATAGCAGATTGTTCTAACGGTGTAGAACCTGTCTTTGCATTAGTTTTTGAAAAACGAGTAACTGTAGGTAGATTTTTCTACACAAATAAAATCTTTGAAAGCATATTAAAAGAAAACGGCCTGTATAACGACGATATCTTGACAAAAATTGCTAATAATTACGGATCACTTAGAGGTTTAAATGAGATACCACAATGGATGCAGTCCTTGTTTACAACAGCAATTGATATTCATTGGACTGATCATATAATGGCTCAATCTGTATGGCAAAGATGGATAAGCAATGCAATAGCAAAAACTATTAACATGCCTGGTGATGTTACCGTTGAGGATGTCAAATCCTCTTATTTACTTGCACATGAGCTAGGGCTAAAGGGTGTCACTGTTTATCGGGATGGCTCACGAAATGAACAAGTTTTACATATTACAGGAACTAATACCTTAGAAAAATCATTTATTGTAAAACCTAGTAAATATGTGAAGGAATATATTCAATCAAAAATAAAAGAACCATATGTCATTCAATATGTTTCTAAACTAATTGATACGAAGGATGTTGAAGTAGTTGATGATGTAATAGGCGATCTTCCATTATCAACACGAGAAAATCATAAACATAAAGAACATATCGAGTTCATCCAAAAATCTCCTCCAGAAATCTATGAAGACGAAATTTGTCCATGCTGTAAATCTAAACTTATCATTACTGAAGGTTGTAATATGTGTATTGAATGTGGGTTCAGTAGTTGTGTATCAGGTTAAGACATATATTATATTCACCTTTTTTTGGAACAATTAAGATAGGTATTGTTGCCAATTCATACTATAATTAATTCTAAAGATAGGAACAAAATTTATATCAAAAATTGAGCAAGGATGAGCACATAATTAAAAAGGATCTTCATTTAATATTAAAGCCAACAAAGCAGAACGTAACTCCTTTCCATATGCGGCTTGTTTAAAATAAATCGCATTCTTAGTATTATCTATAGTATGCGAAATTTCATCAAGTCTTGGTAAAGGATGCATTATTGACAAATCCATTTTAGCATTATCCAATATTTTTTCATCTATTCTATAAGTGCCTTTTACTTTTTCGTATTCTTGAGTATCAGGAAATCTTTCTTTTTGTATTCTTGTAACATAAAGTACATCAAGTTGGGGAATTATATCATCAAGAAAATCGTAATGCTTTATGTTCATAATCCCTTCAAATTCGAAAATAGATTCCTTCCGAATTGCCAAACTAGGAGGGGAAATCAAATGTACATTTACATGATAATTTTTTAATCCATATAATAAGGAATAGACAGTTCTGCCATATTTTAGATCACCAACTATTCCAATTGTTAGATTATCGATTCTACCTTTTTCTTTAAAAATCGTATACAAATCAAGCATTGCCTGGGTAGGATGTTCTTCACTGCCACTTCCTGCATTAATAATAGGGTTAGACGAAAGTTCTGCTGCATACCTACTGGAGCCATCCCTGATATGTCTAAGTACTATGACATCAGAATACAAATCTATTATTCTTATAGTATCAGCAAGAGATTCACCCTTTTCGATAGATGAAAATTTTGAATCAAAAATTCCTATTGAACTTCCTCCTAATGATGCCATTGCAGCTTCAAAACTCATTCTGGTTCTTGTGCTTGGTTCATAGAAAATATAACCTAGAGTTCTTCCTCTGCCTAGCTCACTTTTTTCTTCAGGTGTTAATTGCTGAATTTTATCAGTTGAATCGAATATAAATTCCAAATCATCTCTCGAAAAATCTCGAATTGAAACTATATCTTTGCCAAAAAAATGATTTTTACTAGACATAAATTAAAAGAGAATAAGGCTTATTTAATAAATATTCTTTTAATAAAGTTAGGATATGCTGATCCTAATGAATCTCTTAAGTTCAAATATTATATCGATGTTTGTAGGAATTCTTGACAATTAGCCTGATGATTCTAATATATATCCTGTCTTTCTTTTTTCCATTATTGAATTAAAAATATCTCTTTCCCTCAATACTGAAATTCCAGTTTTATTACCAACAATTTCAATTAGTATAATCCAATCAGGATTCTCTAATGAAACTTTATTCTGAAGTTTATTTGCAATAGATGAAATAATATCTTTGCTTCTTGTTGAGGTATGTCTTTTTTCTACTGAGATTCTAAATGAATCATTTATCCTTATTTTCTCCATCGAAAGGGTTTCTACTTCTTTTTCGATTTTTTTAAGATCTGTAGAGAGAGTTCTTTCTATAGGTATCACCCTGAGTATATATCTAAATTGCCATGGTTCTTCTATCAATAATCCCTTGAATTTTGTTATTAATTCAAATGGATTAAAATTAGCTAATGCAAGAATTATACCTGATACATTTTGGATTTCGATCATTTGCGCATCAATACTAAAGCGTTGAAGAATTACATTCAATTCATCAACTGCATCATACTCTCTATGTCTGTAAGTAGTAACCATTAAATTAAAATTCATTATTTTTATTGATATAAAATTTCGTAAATAGTTTCCGATTTTATAACCCCTTCCCTCAGTATCTTGACATTTGAAGAGGACACATCAACTATTGTTGAACCCTTTAAAGAAAGTGAAATATTAGATTTCTTCTCGTCTCCAATTACTAGTGCATCGTATCCAACTAGAGGAGATTTTAGTACTTCATTTGCATAAAAACATGATTTTTCGTTTGAGATATTAGCGCTGGTGCCAACTAAGTAGTTACAATATTTTAATAAATTTAAGGTTTCTATTTTATTAGGGATTCTCATACCAATTGTTTGTTTCTCAGCTGTAATTATTTTTGGAATATCTTTATCTTTTAAAGTTCCTACGATTGTTAAAGGACCGGGCCAAAAAGAATTAGCTAATTTTCTTCCATTTTCATTCAAAATCATTATTTTTTCTACCTGGCTAAAGTCAAACGTTAGAATAGGTAGAGCTTTATTCATTAAACGATTTTTCAATCTAAAAATTTTTCCTACTGCTTCTTTGTTATAAGGATCACAACCTAAACCATAAATGGTATCTGTAGGATATACAATTATTCCTCCATTCATAATTATCTCCTTACATTTGATCAAATCCTGTTCTTTTTTACCATCTAGTATTATCATTTTATTCCTCATTTTATCGGTAGTATTTTATGAAACCTTAATTATACACCTTAATTATTAATAGAGCCTTTTAATTTGTGAATTATTCCTTCAATTTCTGAAATAATGTTGTCTAATTGATTAGGATCACTATGTATAGTACCTCCTGCTGCAAATTTATGACCGCCTCCATCAATTAAATTTAATGCAATGGCATTACAATCAATTTTGTCATTATTTCTTCTAATACTTATTTTACCATTTTTTCCATAAAATATAGCGACATCCGCATTGGTCAAGCTAAATACCTCTTCTGAAAATATGCTTGTTTGGATATATGGAGATGATTTAACAAATACAACATTTAAATCATTTATTTTCTTTATTTTTAAGTCATTTAATACTCGCTTTTTATCTGTATCTCTCAACGTTTCATATCTTGTATAATCCTCACTCATATCTATATCCCATAATATTCCGTTTGCTATCTTATGAGCAAGTTTTGATAATCTTTCATATGAGTCATTAAAATTGAGATAGTATCTTATAATTTCTGGTAATGGAGAAAGATACTGATTCTTGGTAAAAAAATCTGTTGTATGTGCTAAATTAGCTAAATGGTAAGCATAAGCATTACCCGATAATAATCGTTCATACATTAATTCTGATGCACATTTACTTCCTGAATTATCCAATATCAACTCAACAAAAGAAGATACTTCATCTATTGTATTTTTAGACCATGGATGATGATCAACCCAAATAAATTCATTATTTGCATTTTTGGAATTTTGAAAAGTACTTTTAAAAATACTTAATAAACTATCGTTAAAACCAAGATCTGATACAATAAAAAGATTTTTCTCCTGAGATTCATTTGAAAAAAAAATTTGGTTGATTATTTTCATAAAACTTTCTTTTCTATAATCTAAAAAAAAAGTCCTCGCTTGCGGATACCGAATTAAACCAATAGAAGAAGAGAAGATACCATCAACATCCGATTCATGAGAAAATAATGTAACTCTCATTATTTTGTATTAGTTTTATTTTCTTATAAGTCTTGATTATATTAGTTTCTTAGCATCGATGTCAAAATCATTCCAATTAATTAAGTTCATAATATATTCAGGTTTAGGGATCATTTTGAAAAAGATCTTATCAATAAATTAATATCTTTTTTATACATACTCTTTGATTATACATTTTTAAATCTCTCTTTATAATTATTTCACTAAGTAATTATTATGGATTCTATTTGCTATTCACAAGCATGTAAATCTATTGCTATGGAATTGGAGAATGATAGTAATATGTCTCTAAAAGAAATCAACAAAATTATTAATTCAACGTCTTCTAATTATAAATTGTCCGTTATTCCAAAGAGAGAGCATATCATATCCTACCTTCCAAAAAATAGCAAGTATAGGTATCGTCTGTTAGTTAAACCAACGAAAACTGCCTCTGGTGTTGCAGTAATTGCAGTTATGCCAAAACCTTATGCTTGTCCTCATGGTAAATGTATTTATTGTCCTGGCGGAGTGGAATATAATACTCCAATGAGTTATGTTGGAACTGAACCTGCGACTAAAATAGCCCAGTCCTTTGAATATGATGCATATTATCAAATAAAGTCAAAACTTAGTCAACTCTCTCAACGAGGTCATAATATTACTAAAATTGAACTTGTAATTGTGGGTGGAACGTTTCCGTTCATGCCAGAAAATTATCAAAGAGAATTTGTTAAAAAATGTTTTGACGCTTTGAATGATGATCTTTCTTCCACTACCCTAGAGGAATCTTGTAGAAAGAATGAACATGCCCACATTCGGTGTGTGGGGTTTACAGTAGAAACAAAACCCGATTATTGTAAAGAAAAACATTTAGATTTGATGTTAGAACTAGGAATAACAAGAATTGAAATAGGTGTCCAAACATTAGAGGAAAATGTTTACCAATTGGTTAACAGAGGACACAATTTAACAGATGTTAAATATTCCTTCCAAATCGCCAGGGATTGTGGATACAAAATTGTCGCACATATGATGCCTGGTCTGCCAGGTTCTACACCAGAAAGTGATATTAATGGATTTAAAACA
>JAICEO010000029.1 GCA_025924135.1 Nitrososphaeraceae archaeon
GCAATAACACTAATTTTTTTACCTGATTCCTTGACAGCTCTTATCACTCCTAATGCAGTTCCATAACCCACGGTCGCTAGGGAACCAGCATTACAATGAGTCATAATAGTATCACCATCTGCAAATAAATGAGCTCCATTTATTCCCATTGATTTGTTAGTTGCTATGTCCTCTTTAGCCATTAAAATAGCTTCATCGAGTATAACTTTTTTTATTAAAGAAATATCCCTGAGATTTATGATTTTTTGCATGAGTCTATCAAGAGCCCATTGAAGGTTAACAGCAGTTGGACGAGTTGATCGTATTATATTATAAGCTTTATCTAGTTCTTTAAAAAAAACTTTCCAGTTCGTTGTTTTACTATTAAGTGCCGCCATAGCTAATCCAAATCCCGCGGTAACTCCAATAGCAGGAGCTCCTCTAACAACCAGTTTTTTTATAGCATCTGCAACCTCAAGATAATTTCTACATCTCACGTAACATAGGTTTGATGGAAGTTTAGTTTGGTCAATCAAAATAACAGAATTATTCTTCCATTCAACAGTAAGAAGCCTTGAAGGTGATTTATCCAATTTATCCAATAGTTTTACACTTTTCATAAGATAATATAATTTATTGAATTAAAAAAGCTCTAATAAACACAGAGCTAACCTGTACGACTACCTATAATGGCATGGTTTAATCCGCTAAACTTCTTTTCCATAATAATGCCTCTGCCATCATATAACGCACTTTTTCCTATATTAATACGTGTTAAATTTTTATACTCTTTATGATCAGCAATAACCATAATCAAATCAGCTCCTTTTAATGCTTCATCGAGATCATTTATGAGGTACGTATTTGTATATTTAGATAAATGATCATCTTCTTTAACAAGAGGGTCATGAACTATAACTTCTTTAACTTTCAGTTTTTGTAATTCTTTGATAACGTCGTATGTTGGAGATAATCGAGTATCTGAAACTCCTCCTCTAAATGCGAGACCTAATAATGTTATTCGCAAGTCTTTGTATTTTTTTGGCTTTATCAATTTTAGTGCTTGTATAACACAATATTTAGGCATTAAATTGTTGAGTGATCTACCTGATCTAGTGAGTTTGCAATCTAATTCAAGTATCTTGGCAGTTTTTAGAATAAATTGGGGATATACAGGAATACAAGCGCCACCTACTCCAATTCCGGGCTTGTGAAGATTACAAAAAGGTTGAGAATTCGCAGCATTACGTACTTCCCAGAAATTTATTCCTAGACGTTCAGAAAATATAGCTAATTCATTTGCTAAAGCTATATTTACATCTCTATATACTCCTTCAAAGAGTTTTTCAGTTTCTGCCGCCTTGATATTACTCATAGCAATTATTCCTTTTTGATAGATAAAGGAAAAAACCTTTTTACTAATTTCTAAACTTTTTTTTCCTGATCCAGCAACAATCCCTGGATACCTTTGTTCAATATCCTCAATTGCTCTTCCTTCATAAATACGTTCAGGATTATAGACAACATAAAAATCATTTTCTACTTCAAACCCACTCTCTTTTTGTAACAGAGGAATAACCACCTCCTCAGTTGTACCCGGAGGTACACTTGGATTGAGGGCTACCACATCATTTTTCTTCAATCCTTTTCCTATTGCTACCGCTACATTCTTTACCGCAGACAAATCAGCTGTTCCATCAGGAGCCAAAACAGGAACGCATATCATCTTAAGGAAAGAATCTTTAGATGCTTTAACCAGATCCTCATAAATATAAAATTTCTTATTGATGATACCCTTTTCAAATGCATCGTTTACCCCAGGTTCAGGGATATGTGTTTTTCCTTTTCTTGCATATTCTAAAATCTGTTTAGACTTATCAACGCCTATTACATGTGCACCTGCACGCAACCAGGCGGCAGCTAGAGGAGAGCCAACATGACCCAGCCCATATATTGCTATTTTAAATTCACCAGAGTGAATTTTACTATCTAAGCTTAGTGGCAATTGTGAAATATTATTATTAAGAAATACATTTTCATCCATATTACTTTTTTCTCTATTTTTTTTAATCGTCATAAATTTTTAAAATATAAGGCAATATTTGTTTTTTTTTAAATTATAGTAGAGAAAAGAAGTAAAGATGATCATAAATAATTTATCACCCTCATTAACATTTGAAAATGTTGTCAAATGTATCAGATATAAAAGAGCTCATTATTAGCACACTTGGATCTCATTGTTCCTTACAAGTGCTAAAAGGTGCCAAAGATGAAGGTTTCAAAACTTTGTTAATCTGCGAAAAAAATAGAGCAAATTTATATAAAAGATTTCATTTTATCGATGAAATATATTTCATGGATACTTTTGCAGATTTATCAAGCAAAGAGATTCAAAATGAACTAATAGCTAAAAGAATACTTCTAATTCCTCATGGTACTTTAATATCCAATCTGAAACTTGATGAGTTAGAAAATATCAATATACCAATATTTGGTAACAAATGGATTTTAAGATGGGAAGCGGATAGAGTATTAAAACAAAAATTAATGAAAGATTCCAATTTTAATATACCACAACAAATTAATAATAAAAATGAAATTAAAAATTTATGCATAGTTAAATTACATGGTGCTGCAGGTGGAAAAGGCTATTTTCTTGCTTGGAACGAACAAAGTTTTGATGAAGGATGTCAAAAGTTAATTGATCAAAAAGTAATAAAATCTGAAAAAGAGTTATATATTCAAGAATATGTAGTAGGTGTACCTATTTTTTTGCAGTTTTTTTATTCTCCTTTAAAAGATGAAGTGGAATTATTAGGTATCGATAGACGATATGAAAGTGACATTGATGGCATTGGAAGAATACCATCTAATATTCAGATTAACCTAAATCTTGAGCCTTCCTATAATGTTATTGGTAATTTTCCATTGGTTCTTCGAGAGTCACTATTACAAGAAGTATTTTCAATGGCTGAAAATTTTGCTAAAAAAACAAAAGAATTGGTTGCTCCTGGAATCCCTGGTCCTTTCTGTTTAGAGGGAGTTTATGACAAAAATGGCAAATTTGTTATATTCGAATTTTCTGCTAGGATAGTAGCAGGTACTAATCTCTTTACCAATGGATCACCATATGCAGATCTTTTATATGATGAACCTATGAGTATGGGAAGACGAATAAGTAGAGAAATTAAAGAAGCAATTAAATCAAATAGGTTAGACAAAATTATAACTTGATTGCTTAGTAATTATCCTCCAGTCATTCTAGTAAATTTGTTTATTTTTTTATAATTATATATATAATCCAAGTTAGATAAAGCAACAATAGCTGACTTTTTTACTTCTTCACTTGGATCATTTAATGCGGACAACAATGTCGATCTAGCATCCTCAGATCCTATCACACCCAAAGCAACAGCTGCTTCATGTCTAACAAAAATACTCGGATCTTTCTCTACTGCCTCAGATAAAGGCTTTATTGCACTCGTAAATCCTAACTGTCCAAGTGAAAAAGCAGCCTCGTGTCTTACTAATTCATCAACATCCTCCTTTAATGCCTTGCTTATGGTTTCAACGGCAGGCTCTCCTCCAAGGTCAGCTATAATACAAATAGCCCGAGTTCGAATAACAGGATCCTGATGGAATGTTAATCGACTAAAAAACCAAGTATTCTTATTGTTAAATTCTTTTTCCATTTCTTCTATTAATTTTAATCTCTCGGAATTTTTATTGTAATTACTCTTCACGATTAATTTGGTCATGATTTTTTAATCTTAATCTTCATATTAATCTTTCATAAATTATATATTTGTGAACACAAGATCTTTTTATGCGTATAAGATATTGGCATCTTACTATATCAGAAATTCTAAATGCAAGATACCCGCTTGATAAGGTAAACCATTGGGAGATAAAGTGTCTATATGGAGAACATGAACATTTTGGGATTTTTTGGTACAAATATGGAACACCTTTCGATAAAGAACCAGTCCATGGAATTTGTTTTTACTATAATGAGATTCCAGAAAATATCATTAAAGAGTTACTAAATTATCTTGTAACAAAATTTGGTGGGAAAATTTTACGTAGACAATCAAGAGTATTTCTAGAAGGGTCAACAGAAATCAACGACTCTAATAATATTGGTCAATTAGCAAATGAAATTAGTTTAAAGTTTTCAATTCCTGTCGAAATAACAGTCGAGTTTGAAAGAGTGACAAAAGAAGAGGTAGACGATAACAGTTTTAATTTTCCCCAGAAAAAGGCATTACCAATAGTTGGAATTGATTGATATTAGATTTAGAATTGTCAATAATGGTTGACTCTAAAAACCTCAATGATTATTATTCAAAATCGAATTCAGTTTAGTAATTAAAGTGGACATACTAACAGGCTTGCTTATGAAGTCAATAACATCTACAGAAGGAATAACTTTACTGAATTCGTCCTTATTTATTTCAAAAGCCGTTATAAATACTATTTTCATATGAGGATTACTTTCCTTAATTCGTCTATATAATTCGAATCCATTAATCTTAGGCATTCTAATATCTGTAAGAACCAAATCATAATAATCATCTGAATTCTCCTTCAGCGATTCCAAAGCTGATTCTGCATCCATGAACGTGTCAACTTGAAAGCGGTTCTTAGATTCAAGTCCTCTTTTTAAAATAGATAAAATATCTCTTTCATCATCAACAACCATTACCCTAGGCGGTATGTTAGTACTATTGGGACGTTTCACGCCTATTTTATTTATAAGTTCCTACTAAAAATGTTATCTATTCCGTAATTACGTAGTGATTTTTCTCCAAAGAATAAAAAAAAATAATGATTTGAGATGTAATACTGATATACCTTAAGTCTATTTTTTATTTAATGAATAATTTAAATGAAGAAGGAGCGGAACTACTTCATGCTGAAAAAATAAAAGAATTTAATACCTTTCGAATGAAGAATTTAACTTTTAAACCAAATTTATCTAACCAAGATCTTGCTGGTAAAAATCTTTCTTCCGCTTTCCTCAATGGAGCAATTTGCATTAAAACTAATTTTTCTAATTGTATTCTGAAAAAAACCAACTTTGTTCAAGCTGAACTTAACAACGCGAATTTTGATAAATCTAATCTAACAGGTGCTTTATTTATGTACGCTGAAATGAAGGAATGTAAGCTAAGAAATTGTAATATGAATAAATCAAATTTTATGTGGGCAAATTTACAAAATTCAGATTTGAGTAATAGCAACCTAACTAATACAATCTTCATAGAAGCAAATTTACAACATTCTATTTTGAATGAGTTAAACAAAAATAATGCGTATATTAAATACGCAAAAATAGAATTTACTGCCTGGAAATGTTAATCATGCAACAACTTTAGGTACTATTTATAGCTAAATGTACTGCAGGGTAAAGATCTTACAGAAAATAGTTTTCTTCTCCCTAAAAAATTATTTACAAAAAAATAGCATTCAAAATAGAATCTAATAGAAATAATACACAGTAGCCAATGAAATATAATTTGCTAATATATTTAATGATAATAAGGAAAAATTATTAGTATTACATATGAAGCATAACAAATTTAAAAGATTTTTTGCTAGTCGGAGGAAGTTATTTATATCCTAATGTAAGTTTTCTGGTGTTGTCTGTCAACAAGGTCGATTGGAAAGCTTTAATCAAAAGTTATAATGATTTTCCCAAAAAGGGGGTGATTTTCAGAGATGTAAATCCATTATTTAGAAATTCAGCTGCAATCCAAGTAATAGCCAAAGAATTTATTCATGAAGAGGAATTGTCAAAAATTGATCATATTGCAGGGATAGAATCTAGGGGATTTACTGTTGCATCCTTATTAGCAAAAAATTTTAAGAAGGGGATGATACTTGTGAGAAAAGTAGGAAAGCTACCTGGGAAAACAGTAAAAAAAACATATAATATTGAATACGGTAGTTCAATAATTGAAATTCAAGAGGAGGCAATAAAAAAGGGTGAAACTATTCTGATTGCTGATGACTTAATTGCTACTGGCGGCACTGCGATTGCAACAGCTGAATTAATCGAGGAAATGGGAGGTACGGTTTTTGGATTTGCAGTTATCATAGAATTAGTGTATCTCAAAGGCGCAGAGATTTTAAGAAACAAAGGCTACGACGTGCGTTCATTGGTGAAATATTATGATTAATAATGTTAAATATCATTCAACAATAGGTATTATTGGTGGAACAGGTATCTATGACTCCGAAATTTTTAACATTCTAGATGAAATTAAAATTAATACTCCCTATGGAGAAACATCAGATAGAATAACTATTTGTACATTTCATGACAAAAAAATAGCGTTCCTTCCTCGCCATGGAAAAAACCATCGGCTTCCTCCTCACAAAGTTAATTACCGAGCAAATATTTGGGCCCTGAAGGAATTAGGTGTTAATGTTATCCTTGCACCTTCGGCGGTAGGGAGTCTACAAACACAGTACACGCCTGGGGATATAGTATTACCTGATCAGTTTATAGATTTTACAAAAAAAAGGGAATATACTTTCTATGATGGTCCAGTAGTTTGTCATATTTCTCTATCTGATCCATTTTGTCCTAATTTGAGAGAAATTATTATAAGAGAATTAAAGAATTTAGAATTTAAGTTTCATCCTCTTGGAACCTATATTTGTATAGAAGGTCCAAGATTTTCTACTAAAGCTGAATCTAATTTCTATAGAACATTACTAAAAGCTGACATAATAGGAATGACCTTAATTCCAGAATGCATATTAGCTAAAGAAATGGAGATGTGTTATGTGTCCATTTCTACAGTGACTGATTATGATGTATGGGCGGAAGTTTCTGTAAATTCAAAGGAAATAATCGAAACATTAAATAAAAATGTTAATAAAACTAAAAAATTGTTACTAACAATTATTCCCAAAATAAAAGAAGAAAGAAATTTATGCAAATGTTCGAACTCTTTAGATAATGCATTAGTATAATACTCCCTCTATCTCTCTCTGTGATTATAATTTTTTACTATAATTGAGAACAATTATAGAATAATTATCATAAAGATTGTAATTTTTTCTTAAATGTTTATTTTCTTATTTAGGTGATTTCATGTTGGGAGGAAGATTAACATCTCCCTCGATTAACTTTCTCTGTATGATCAATTGCAGTTTTTCTGGGTCGATTTCCATTTTTTTTAACTTGTTAATTGAGGACGTAGATAATTTTAAGCTAATATTATGTCCTCCAATCCTCCCAAATGCAATGGCGGAAAATCTAAAACTTTTATTATTAACAATAAAATACCCAGTCAATTTACTTGCAACTTCTCCTCCTGAAGAATTATTTATAAAGACATCGACTTTTATATTACTGCTATCTCCAAATCCGTACATGATTCATAACTCTTTTGTAATTTCGACGCTTCGATTTATATTGTTTTCAACCAGAAAATTCCACCAATCATTATCAATTATTCGGTAATTTTTTACATTTGTATTAATAATTGTCTCATCATCTGTATCAAAGAATTTGAATATTCCTTCTTTCAAAATTTTAATTAGTTTCCATCTATCTTTCCCGATTCGATTTCTATTAACAGCAACGGCCCACTTTTTTCCTTTTTCTATTTTGGGCATACCAATATCCTCAGCTATATCTAAAATTCCTAACCTTTTTTCTTCACAAAAAAGTTCCTTCGTGATAACGCTCCTCCAGACATCAATTGCGCCTATATTTTTGTCTCTTTCATTTATATTAATGACTCCAAAATAAACGATCTTGTCATTTGTTTTATAATGATTTTCAATCATAGAAAATTACATTTTTATTTTTCCTTATTTAGTTCTTGCAGCCTCAAATGGTTGTTCGAGTATTATGGCAAGATTATCAATCATAGTATTTTTTCTCCAAGGCATTTCCTTTTCCAAACACAATCTTTTATATCGATTTATTATAGCAAATCTAGGATGAAAGGCTTCAAATAAATTTTTTGAAAATTCAATAATCATATTTTTATTAATTAATGACTCTACTACTTCCCTACAATGTGATAAATCTAAATTCAACTCTATTGAAATCTGGTCTGTCTCCAACATTCCTTTGCTAATTATAAGTAAAAATATTTTCGTTTCTAAGTCCGAAAGTTGAAGATCTTTAATAAATATATTGTAATAGTTAGCATTTAAGAACAATATAATAGATGCTGTTAAATCTCAAATAAAGATTTCCTATTCAAAAAGTAGATCATTAGATTTACAATATTAGTGATTATAAAGTCGTTAAGAACTTATAGCTTTCAGTGAGGATTTCCTTAGATTTTTTATAGGTAAGCCTTTTTAAAGCGATTTCATACGGGTCCCATGCGAAATTCCTATGTTCGGATGACAATACTACCTCTTTAGAATGTGTTCTGGCCAAACGATATAGAACTTTTTTAGATATCAGCTGCTCCTCACGCCTATATTTATAAGATATCTCTTTCTCAAAACCACAGATAAAAGTAAGATCTCTAATACCGGTCTCTTCCTTAATTTCCCTTCTTATAGTATCGATATAATTTTCCTCTCTTTCCCTATTTCCTTTGGGAAAATCCCAATGACCAGAACAATAATGTAATAGAAGAAATATCATTTTGTGATTATCAATATTATAAACTACTCCTCCGCAAGAAAATTCGTTTCTCACATAATCACCATGGAAAATTTACACTACACACTCCATTTACTCGATTGTTCCAGGAGGAGAAAAATGCTCCGCAACTTGAATAGGTGAATAATCATGTATGTTCATCCATTCTTCTTCATCCATAAAGTAGCTACAATACCATTTTTCCAACTGAGGATCGTAAAAACCATGTTCAGGCATCTGATAATTAGAGAATTAATTGGTTATTTTTAAGTATAACTTTATTTTCCAAATCTTCTTATACGATTTTGATACGTCCTTATAGCACGCATAAAATCAATTTTCCTGAACTCTGGCCAAAAAACATCCATAAATACCAATTCGCTATAGGCACTTTGCCAAAGTAAAAAACCACTTAATCTTTTTTCTCCCGACGTTCGAAGAATTAAATCTGGATCTGATTGGGGAAGATGAGAAGTATAGAGACATGATTCAATAATCTTTTTATCGATATCATTTACGTTTAGTTTGCCAGCGCTAACCAAAGATGCTATTTTTTTAATAGCGTCTACTAATTCTTGTTGTCCCCCATATGCCACAGCGATATTTAAAAACATTGAATTGTAAGAGGATGTTTCTTCTTCTAAGCTTTTTAGTATTTGTTGTAATTTTTTAGGCAATAATTCTATATTACCTATAGCTTTAATTTTCATCTTTCT
Source organism: Nitrososphaeraceae archaeon (assembly GCA_025924135.1). GTDB lineage: Archaea > Thermoproteota > Nitrososphaeria > Nitrososphaerales > Nitrososphaeraceae > TH1177. The sequence continues at coordinate 9,319 of JAICEO010000029.1, forward strand.
CTTATGAATGCGGTTATCATCTCTAAGTTTTGTTAATTTTTTACTGAGTAAATTGTAAATATTAGTTAATTCCTCATTTTCCCTTTCAAGATTTTCGTTCGAAAGTACATAAACAGTAGTAATTTTTATTTCTAAATCGTATATCCAGTTTAGCAATTCTTCTGCTTTCTCCGCCCCGATATAGTGGGCTTTGTCAATTCCAAAAAAATGGTATTTTGCCCATCTTCTATTTCCATCCAAGATAATAGCAATATGCTTTGGTAAAGGATCTCTTGATATCTGAGACTCCAACCATCGTTCATAAATTTTGTAAAAACCTGATAACCTAAATAGTAATTCAAATAAAACTTGACTAGAAACATTTATCATTTTCATTTAATATTTTTCTTTAAATCATAAAGTGTTTAATACTTATTTATTTTATTTTATAGATGACTAGTTCTTAAGTGTTTCTCCGCCTTTTCTATTTCTATAATATTGATATAGAAATGTGGCTACAACCAATGTAATTGCTAAACCAATGAGTAAGGAAGAAATAAGATTAAAAGGACTTGTGCCTTCAGTAAGTACTGAGGTAAATTGTAAGATTGGGTAGTATAATAAAATTAATATTACAAGTCGCAAAATGTCTGACATAGTTTTAATACTTCCCCTAAACCAATTACTCAATAATGTACCAGATAATATGGTTCCAATCCCAATCCACAATAATAAGATAGTACCTCTAATAAAACTCCCAACTATCTCTTTGTTGGTAACAATTTCGTAATTCGTCATATCATCCCTAACAATTCCCTCTGGTATATGTGAGAGACCATTCACTATAGAAACTACTATTATTAATAATCCTGACACCAAGGAAAAAATCTTTATAAAACTTGTAGGAGTTGGCTTACCAAGAGCACTTATTGCTTTATCGATGTCAAATGCACGTATGATGAAAGCGCAACCCAAAATACTTAGAACCAATGCAATAGCTTCCCTTGTCAATCCAAAAATAGTCGATATTCCACTTGCTACTAATAATGCGCCTGGGACTCCAAGGAAGAATTTTGAATATCTAGGATCATAGACCAACATTTTGATATATTTAGCAAATATTGCATAGGAATACTCTACACTTCTACTATGTCGAATCACTATTCGTTGTACCGATATTATTGGTACCATTGATTGAATTACTGGAACGACAGTCTCATCATCTTCCCCATCAGAAACAATTACAGAAGCGTCAGCTTTTAATTTATCCACGATATATTTTATTTCAGAACCAATTTTTTCGTCTCCTTCAACTCCCCTATTATATCTTCCTGCAACGAGTGCCACTTCCACATTATACCCTCTCTTGAGCAAATCTTCATAAGTTTTTACGGCTGCAAATATGGCATTCGCATCTGAATCTTCAGGATCTTCAATTGCTAACCTAATACCAGCGTTGATGCAAGAATCCCTGCCAATTACAGGGGTATCAATTCCACCTTTAGATCCTATATCATCATCTCGATCGATACATAAGACAATTATACAATTAAAACTCTTATTTTGTCGAGTGATTAAATCTCTTATGGATAGATTCTCTCCATTAGTATCATTTGACAAAAGAGGACCTCATTATTTTATCGATTTTCACATTAATTAATTTATCTAATAATAGCTACAACTGATTCCAATATTAAATTTTGATAATCGTTAAGAAATAGGTTGAAAGAAAAAACAAGTATAATACAATTTATATTCTAAATTTGAGTTCAGATGTGATATTGTGAAGCAATGAAAAATATATCTATATAAATGCATTAATTAATATTTTATCCATTCTCTACATATATTGTAGATCATTATCTTCTTTCCATAAATTTATTCTTTGATGGAACCAGGGATAAAAACTAGTATTCTTATCTTCAAATTGTTTCTTGATTATTTTGGCAATCGTTTTAGATACCTGTCCTGGTTCACCATAAATTTCTTTCTTATTCTTTGATTTTATTCCAAAATCTTCAAATTTATCATACAAATGATTCACCATGGATGTAATCCATTCTGAATTTATCGGTGGAATCAGTAAGTTACTTTTAGCATCAAAAATAGTTTCAGGTCTATCGGTGTTTAATCTTATAGTAAGAGATAATACATTTTTGAAATATAATAATTCCTCTTGCATTGAACCTGAATCTGTCATTTCTGCCCAACATCGTCCACTATCTAAGAACTCTATTACTTGTCCATATTCTTTCCATAAAGGAGTAATTAAGAATTTTTGAGGATATTCTTCTGCTAGCAACCTAATCTTTTCCTCCAAACCATAAAATTTCAATGCGGACTTAGTAGCATTGAGCATAACTAATACAACCTTGTGATCCGAATATTTCACAATATTAACTAATCCATGGATTATTGACTTAAAGCGATGTTCAGTTAGATTTTCCCTTCTATGTATATCCATTCTTATCCATTTTCCTTTTTCTAATTCAGGATATAATTCAAAAATACTTTGAGACACTTTTTGTTTTCTTTTTAAATATATGGCATCTACCACTGAATTACCAACAACGTGAACAAATTCATCAGGGTAGCCTTCTTTAACAAGATTATCTTTATTCAATTGAGTTGGAGCAAAAAAATACTGTGTTCCAGCCGAGCAAATCCAAGTGTCTATCTGTTCCGGAAAAGGTTCTTCTCGTGCGACAAACCATTTTCCATCAAATTGTTCTTGAATATATTTTTCTATGAGATCTAAAGTAGGTTCTTGTGTAATTTTTAATTTTTTCATAATTTCAGGACTCATCGATCTTAAGCCTGCTTCGTTTTGCGCTACCTTTTGGCCCATACCAAAAACCCAAGCCAACGGGGCTATTCCTGCAACTAATGTGTCGCCATGGACAACAGGAAGCAATTTTGATGTAGAACCAAATTCTTCTTTGCAAAATCTTCCAAAAGAACCAAATTTAAGGATCAATTCACTTGCTTTTTCCATAAGATCTCCCCTTATTTGCAAATCACAACCAACAGATTCTTCTAATTTAAATTCCTTAATTCCAAAACCTAACACATCATCAAAATGCTGACCGGTATCTATTACAAACACTGGAAGCTTTTCTCTTTTTGCTTCAACAACTAAGGGAGCTTGTTTATAGAAATCAGGCTTTGTACCGATAACTACGGAAAGTATTGGACTATTTTCTAATTTTGCTGAATTAAAAATATCTCTTAATAATGTACTATTTACGTTTATTGGTAAATTTTGTTTGGATATCTCAATCTTTTCGATATTTGTAGTCCTCAATTAAATCTCCCTGTTTTTAATTCCTTTTTTAGTTTTTAAATAAACAATACATCCAATAATAAGTATTGCTATTCCTCCAAGTATAAAAGTATAAGGAACTATAAGAAGAGTTGGATGAAAAAATTCACTGTTTATATTCGAAACAAGAGCAATAGAAGTCATCATACCTATTATTAAAATGAGGCCTGTAAGAGACAAAAGAATTCCACTAAATTTATTACCATAGTTTTTTGATAAACCAAAGGATATCAGGGCTAAGATTATGGAAGGAGCACCAGAAATAGAAAGTGTTTTAATAACCACTCCTCGAACATCGACAAATCTCTCTGGTCCTTTTCCTTCACTACCGATTAAAAAATTATAAAAAGAAAGAACTAACAGCACAAACATTAATGCTAATCCTAGAGATGCTATTGACAACCAACTTTCGAGGCCGAGGCTTTTTTTAAATATGATCATTCAACTCCGACGATCTTCGCAATTTCTTTTCGTGCTGCAGCACCCAATTTTAAGGCGGCTGTTTCAGGAAGAATACTATTTACGAAAACACCAAATCCTTTTTCTAATCCAGTAAGATCATTGATATGTGGATAAATTTCAATATGCCAATGAAATTGTCTACTATTCTTCTTTTCGGGTGATAGCTGAAAAATTAGATTAAAAGATGGATTGTTTAAAACTTGTGACATTCCTCCTAAGGTAGATCTTAAAATCATAGCGAGGTCAAATATTTCTTTCTGAGAAATTTTTGTTAAAGTTGTAGAATGTTTTTTTGGATAAATCGAAAACTCAAAAGGATAGATCGAAGCCCATGGACAAAATGCAATAAAATTATCTGTCGCAAGTATTTGTCTCGGTCCATCTAGTTCCGTAGAAATCGCAATACAAGCTGGACAATTTCCATTTTCATTCACAAATCTATGAGATAATAATGCCTTGGATTCAACAAAAGGAGGAACTTCTGAAAATGTAACAATGTTAATGTGGGAATGATCAATTTTTGTTCCACATTTATTTCCATTATTTATGTAAACAGACACATAGGTAACTTTTTTCTGAGAATAAAGCCATCTTATTCTATCCTGTAATACTAAAAGCACGTTACACCATTGTTCCACTGAAATATTAGAGAAGGTCTCATTATGATTGGGTGTTGCTACGAGAATCTGATGATATCCGTAAGCTGGTTCACTATATAAAGGCTTATCTGTATATAGAGTAGAATTACTTTGAGCTATTATAGGTGAATTACTATTGAAGACTCTTACACTCCAATCTTTTATTGTGTTTCCCTCAGAGTCAGATAATCGCTGAAGAATTCCGCTTTTAATGACAAGTGACACTATTGCCGAAGGAGTATAATTTTCGTTGCCCGGACAATAGGGGCAAATTGTTTTTGAAGAATTATCGTTCTTTATTTCTTCTAAATTACTTGGATAGATTACAAATTTATCCATGACATAATCCTTTCTTAATTCTCCCAAGTTAATTCTTTTAAACGTCATGGTTTCCTTTAATTAAAGGTTCTGAATAATAAATTATATTTATCACTGCATAGTAAATGATAATTTTTATTTATTTATTTACAAATAGTTACTGGTGGTATTTAAATTAGTTAACTACATCCATTTAGCCGTTTTTTACAATCAATAAGTTTAAAATATAGCTAATATCTTGATAGAATATCATGACAATGCCAAAAGGTTTTGGATCAAATGTAAGTCAAAATGGAAAAAGAAATTTTAATGATTGGTGGAATTCTGTACCTGCAGATTTAAAGCAAAAAGCTAGGAAAGGAGATGAAAATAATAAACCTTTATTGAATCAAATAAATTATGTACTTTTACATCTTCATTTAGCAGGTAAACATGATGCTAAGCCCTCTCATGAGGAACTTAAGGATTGGCTTCATAGTGGCCAAGTCGATGTATTACGAAAGTAGCAGGCTTCTTTTTATCATAATTAATATTCACTTTATTTTTTCTCTAAATATTTTTAATTTTTAACTTTTATTATGCCATGGGAAGGAGTCTAAGCAAATTTCTCAAACCAAGAACCATATCATTCAAGATACCCCTAGAATGATGAGAGAAATGAAAGTAGTCAATGACGATTATCCAAAACTATTTAAATTCTTCTTCTAAGACTTTTTTCTTTTTACTTAGATCAAAAATCTTATCAGTATGCAAAAGAGCTTTTTTCCTAGGTTTTTTGAAGAGGAGTGACTGAACCAGAAGATGGTTTTCAGGAATCACCATCCCTGTTTGATCATCAGAATAAGAAATTTTGAGTATATCATCTTGACTTCTCATGACTTCTTGATGAATATGAATCATATTAGTGTCCCCATGAAGAAATCCCATTTCTAGGGCCTTTTTTCGTATATCTGCAGTTCCCTTTGCAGAATTCAGAATTGATACACCAAATTCATTTTCGAAAATCTCCAGAACCTCGTTTTTAGTGGGAGCCTTATCTTTAAATCTTATTGCCATTTGATGAAGGTGCATCATTCTTGATGGGACCTTATAGGCATCAACATATAGTTTTATGTTCGGTATAAAATCTTTCACATCATCTTGATGATGAGGACTCTTATCCCATTGAATGGAATCTTTTACCTCATTTAGATCTTCCAAATCAGCCCATCGTCTAATCAATGTAACGTCGTATCTAATAATTCGATCACCAAAATGATCAATTAAAGGTTGAATCACCCGTCCCATTCCAGAGACGTTACAACTCCCTTGAATAACGTAAGACTTTCCTATTACTTTGTTGTAATTGACCCTAGAGTTATGAATAATATCAGCAACAGAATATTTACCTTCTCTATCTTCTCCTCCTTGAAATATCGCCATTTTTTTCAGGGGTAAATATAATTTTCGTTTGTTTTGATATCCCAAACCTTCCTTTGATGCATCTATTACAATGTCGCTCTCTCGGATGGCATCTTCAAGGAAACCGGTAAACTCTAATTTATTATTTTTAAATTCTCGTTCGATAGAGCGGGGAATAAAAAGCTTATATCCTTTCGATATTGCTTCCTTTGCTCTTTCATCGGGTTTATATTTCGCAATGCCAACTAAATCTATTTCTCTGTCTAAATCAAATGCTGAAGCTAGTCTTCTTCCGATATTACCATAGCCATTGATAAACAATTTAACCATTTCAACCACTAAAATCTTCTTATTTTATTCCATTAAAAGTATAATATATTTTTATTTTGATTTTATAATTTTTGAAATGTTTAAATGGACTCCTCATTAATAATTTCTAATATATATGAAGATTTTGATTATAGATAATTATGATTCTTTTGTTTATAACATTGCACAATCACTTGGGCAATATAATATTACACCTTATGTTTACAGAAATGACAATATTACTCTTAGTAAAATAAAAAAGTTAGATATAGATGCAATAATAATATCACCAGGACCTGGAAATCCAGAAGATAGGAAATACTTTGGTATTTGCAATAATATAATAAAGTTCTTAGGAAAAGAAATCCCACTTTTAGGTATATGCTTAGGACACCAAGGAATAGTATCCGCATTTGGTGGGAAAATAACTAATGCAGGTATAACCAAGCATGGCAAAACAAGTGAAATATCTTATAAATTTGATCCTTTATTTGAAGATGTTAAAAATCCTTTTCTAGCTACCCGTTATCATTCCTTAATAGCTGATAAAAAAACCTTTCCTAATTGTCTAGAAATAACAGCAAATTCATTAGATGATAATGAGATTATGGCTCTAGCTCATAAAAAATATCCTATTAAAGGAGTTCAATTTCATCCCGAATCAATATTAACTGGTGAAGGATTAAAAATATTAAACAATTTTATTTCATTTATAAAAAAATGAGCAATACATTATCTGAACTTAATCTAAAGAACATATTAAAGAAAATCTCTTCTAAAAAAAATTTAACATATACTGAAGCTATAGTAATTTTCAAAAATATTGTTGAACGTAGAATTCAAGACTATTATTCCACTTCTATTCTCAAAGAGATTTCAGCGAAAGGTGAGACGGTAGATGAAATACTTGCAATGATCCAAATTATTAATGAGCATTCGATAACTATTCGTCCTAAGGTCAAAACTACAATATTTGATATTTGCGGTACTGGAGGCTCCAAAACCAAAACATTTAACATTAGTACTGCATCCGCAATTGTTGCTGCTTCTGCTGGTTGTAATATTGCAAAACATGGTAACCGAGCAGTTTCCGGAATCTGCGGAAGCGCAGATTTTTTGGAATATATTGGTTTGAACTTAAGCAATCCACCACATGTGGTATCTAGTTGTATTGAACAATTAGGAATAGGGTTTTTGTTTGCGCCATTGTTTCATCCTGTATTAAAGAACGTTTCGAAATTAAGGAAGGAAATCGGTATAAAAACTATCTTTAATATTGCAGCACCATTATGTAATCCTTGTGATAACTTAAGTGGCCAGATTATAGGTATATATGATTCTTTATTATTACCTAAATATTCTGAAGTTACAAAAAAACTTAATAGAAATTTTATACTCGTTAATTCAAATGATGGTATTGATGAATTATCGAATACTTGCAATAATGAGATAATTCATGTTAACAAAGGAGAAATCATCAAATTTAATCTAAATCCCCTTGAGGTTGGAATACCCTTGGCATCAATCAATAATATAACTATTAAAAATAAGGAAGATTCAATAGAACTAACTCTCAAATCTATTTATGGAGTGGCTCGCAAAGAAATCGAAGATATCATAGCTTTAAATTCCTCATCTGTATTAGTTCTTTCTGAAATCGCTAAAAATCTTCACGAAGGAATTGATATTTCTCGCTCACTAATTAGAGAAGGAAGAGCTAGAAAGAAATTAGAAGATTTAATTACATTTTGTGGAAATAAAGAGAGATTATATGAAATTGAAAGAAAATTGAATCTAAGTTAAAGATTTCCTTTTGGCAGCATGACTACAATTACAAATACACTATTATTTTAGCCATATTCAATCATTCGTGTTTATATAATACTCAAAATATTTTTAATTCCAATTAACTGTTCTATAGTTATTGAATCACCATAAAAATTACCTTGTATTTGTGGATTCTATGGACTTGCCCATAAACAACAGAAGTAAAGTTTTATTTTTCTCATACTACAAATCACATTTTATTTGAAGATTTACATATTTAAAATAAAAATATATATAAAATTTGCACTAGATTAGGTAATAGTTAAATGGTCATAATCTAAAGTAATTCTACTCTAATGCAAATGCTTATATGAGTTTATAAAAATATGATACGACATTGAGCTTCCAATTCACTATATTAGAAGATAAATTAAACCTCATGTTAAATAGGAGAGAATTAAAAATCTTCTTGAAAAGTGCTGCAGGAAAGATTAGTAAAATTGAGCTAGTCAAAATAATAGCAAAAAATTTTAATGAAGATGAAAAAAAAATATTTCCGATTTCACTAGATGGTGAAAAAGGTAAAACCAACATTACCGCTACTCTTTTTATCTATGAAAATGAGGAACTTGCAAAAAAACATCTGCCAAAGTATAGAATACTTAGAAAATTAGCAAAAGAAGATAGGAAGAAACTAATTGATGAAGAAAAGGCTGCAAAATTGAAAGCCAAACAAACTGCAAAGGCAGATAATAAATAATTGGGGAGATATTAATGGCAGATAAAAAAGATAAGAAAGATTCTCAAGTTTCCAAGTTCTACAAAATAGATGGTGATTCTGTAGAACGTATCAAGAGAGATTGTCCCAGATGCGGAAAGGGAGTATTCATGGCTGTCCATAAAGACAGACTAACATGTGGAAAATGTGGTTTTACTGAATTTAATAAAAAAAAGGTATAATCTATAAAATCTATTTTATTATATCAATTAGTGCATTCTAGAATAAATTTTTTTGTGTTCAAACTCTGATTAGTAGAAAAAATCATCATCGATTTTATGGCCACTCTGATTCTCATCCTTTTTAATCGGTTTTTTAATTGCAAGTCGCTCATTAATCCATTGTTGTTTACCTTTATTCTCTAACTTCGGATCATGAAACCCATATTCAACTTTCTCTCTAGGTATTTTCACAAATGAATTTATCATAAACATATTATGTTCGCCGGAAAAAGATGTCATGTATTCATAAATTCCTTAATAAACACTATCAATTTAGTCAGCCGATACAATACAAGACCATGTATCCGGAAGATAGACCTTTTTTGACCATAAGCAATTAAAGGAGCAATAAATTGAACCACACTAGACAATATTACATACATTTTCAATTGAGATAGTCCCTGCGTACAATATTTCATAACCTGAAAATTCAATTAGGAAATAAGAAACATTGAGAAAAAGTGGTTGGTAAAAATAAGGAAATTTTATATTAATAGTGCTTTATGTAA
>JAICEO010000030.1 GCA_025924135.1 Nitrososphaeraceae archaeon
ATATTCCCAATTGCCCTGGAGGATCAACTGGGCCCCAAACACTAATACCTTTAAATTTGCCAACATTTTGTCGTTTAGATTTAAAAGAAGTATCAATAGGACCATCAACTTTGGAATGATCTGTTCCACTTCCCGTTAGAGAGATAGTTGTTTCACCTGTAACTTGCCTACTAGGAGAAGGAGCCGTAGATGATTGGAGATCAGTGGCACCATGTGAAACTTGCACACTAGATTGTGAAACAGAAGGCTTCGAAGAAATTTCTTGAATAGATTGAGCGGCAATGAGTTTCTGGCGTTTAATAACACAAAGCTGAGAATGCACTTCTTTCATGCTTTCTAAAGTTAATTCATTAGAATGAGTTAAAAGAGAGCCACATTCTATGCAGATAAATTCACGGGCCATATTCTAATTTATAGTTGGCCATTTATCAATATTTGGTTGAAGATAATGCTCAAATATTTACATAAAACAAATATTCTTAGGTTATATATGTAAATGAATTAAGTGTATTTGTGATAGGGTTAGGAGCTTCCTATTGGAAAGAAGTAATCTCAACCTTAAGGGATATTATACCAGTATATGATAAAGTTAATAGAGTAATATCTCTTGGAAAAGACGAGTTATATCGTTATGAAGGTATAAGGGGAAACGTCAAATCTGGTGACCTGATTTTGGATGCAGGTTCTGGTTTTGGTAATATGTCGTTGACAACATTTAAAATAACAGCGGATAAGGTAAAGATAGTTATTTATGATCCGATATTTGAAATGTTACAAAGTTCCAGACAGCGATTAATCGTTGACCTCAGATCTTCTGGTATTTTTGAGCATATGCCTTTTAAAGATAATACATTTGATGTAGTAATGTGCGGTTATTCTTTACGAGACGCAATTAATTTAGAAATTGCAGTTTCTGAAATTCACCGAATTTTAAAAAAAAATGGGAGATTTTTGATAGTAGATTTAGGAAAACCTGATAATAAGCTAATACGCTTAGGAGTGTCTATATATTTGAAATATATTATTAAAATTTTTGCCTATGTAATAGCAAGAGAAACTGGACTTAAATTTCAAACATTATATGGAACTTTTTTAAAATGGCCACAAAATAACACATTACATTTATTGCTAAAAAAGCGATTTTCACAAGTTGATTTTAGAACTAAATTAATGGGTGGATCTATTATTGTCTCATCTATAAAATAAGTCGATATGAATTTAATTCAGTCGATTAAGAAAATAGCATTATTATATAGAATAAAAGATGAGTTAATTATTTTTTAATAGTGACCGTGTCACAATTATGATACCTAATACCGGAAACAAAGATATAAAAAGATAAGGAAAGATTGAAAGAAATATAGAAGGCTCAAAAACTCCCATTTTATCATTCCATCCTTCTCATGTTACATTTTTATTTCCTTGAAATGAGAGAAGGCTTCTTTTAGATATCCATCTAATTTAAATTTCCAATTGTTAAAGCCTTCTGGATCTTTTGGATAGTTGTGATAGTGTTCTACCAGTTTTTTGTTCATTTGTGATGTATATTTTAAATCTTCTGCTAAATTTTTATTTAAAGCACCTCGTATCAGCATTCCTAGTTTATCGAGTGTACTAAATTCAGGATGTTCACCTTGACTAATTTTTTCAACATCAAATTTCGAAAGAAAATTTTTCATGCCATAATCTATTTGCTCATTTGATAAACTTTGTAACATTCTCCTGAAAACTTCTAACCCAGCTGTTTTATATCCATATTCTTTAATAAAATCAGTATTGTATTTCCAAAGTCCATTTTCTGATACATCGGATGCTTGGATTGATTCTACAGCATTTTTTCCAGCAATAGTCGCTGCAATTATTGCTGGGCCAATTCCTCCTGCATCTAAAGGTTTTGGCATCCATGCTGAGTCACCAACTAGCATATAACCGTTTCCTACCATACAATCATTCTGTCTTCTTACAGAAACTTGCCATGTTCCCCAGGTGTTATCTTTATCCAATTCTGTATTAGCAAGTTCTGGTTCAGAAATTACTGGATTTAATTTGACATATTCATCAATGAGATTTTTTATATTCTTAGTAGTACCATAATGTTTGTTATACAAGTTAAAAGCTAATTGTTGTACTCCCAGTCCTATATTTACCTTATCACGACCTTTAGGAAATACCCATGCATAACCCCCAGGAGCTAATTTTTGATCTAAATGAATAATACAATAATCTGGATCAAAATACGTTTTATCTTCACCATTTACGTGGAAATTATAAATATAACGACCTGTAGATTCCAAATCGTTTCTATCGATCTTCTTTTCTATATGAGACTTAATTGGTAAGTTTGATCTAAGAACAGAAGTTACACCTGTACAATCAATCGTTACTTTTGCAGTTTTTTTTACTACTTTTTTTGTTTCAAGTTCTTCACCTTCTACTCCAATGACAAAATTATCATCTACTAACAAGGAACGCAGAGCCACATTTTCCATCACTTCAACTCCAAATTTTCTAGCATCTTGAAGCTGTTTCTTAGGTAAGAGCCTTCTATTGAGTATATAGCCATCACCATCAAAAGAAATTCCAGTTTTATGATCCGGAGAATAAGCTATTACTCCTTTAACAGGATGTTCAATTTCAGGGTAACTCCAAGATATTCCTATTCTACTTGTCATGTAATCAACGCTGTTCTTTCCTACTGCATCTCCACATATCCAACCATTCAATGTCTTCTTTCCAAGATCTAAAAAAGAATTTCTATCAATTACAAGAATTTTCAAAGATTGTTTCGAATAATAAGCAGCTGATGTAGCAACAATCATCCCAGCTAACCCTCCACCTGCTATTATAATATCATAATCGGGTACGTTTTGCGCCATAAATTAAGTGTTTTGCATAAGTACAATATTTATAGTTAAGTCAATTTTAATGAAGACTATAAATTATTAATCTAAAATCTGAATCATATACATTTCTTTTTCTCATTTATAAAAACTTTATAATAAGTGAGAATTAAAAAGTGTTTAAATGTATAGTAAAATATTCTGTCTGGAAAATACAAATTTTGAAAATTTTATAGCTGATTATACCAGTTTGATTTAAATACAAATTATACTAATAAAGTAATTTTCTAAAAATCTACAATACAATCATCATATATATTCTATAAAATATTTATAACGTTTTTCCACTTCTTTATTTTCACCATTTTGTACTCGTTCAATTTCTTTATTTAATAGGTTCCATGCATACGCTTTAAATTTTTCACTTTCATTATTTTGTGGAAAGGTAGAGAGAGTATATTCAAAATGTTTCATAAATTCAATAACTTTGTTTCTAAATTCAGCAACAGTTGGAATAGGAATATTATTTACTTTATACCATGATGTTGCACAAGCGGTAGAGTATATTTTAGCTAAATCTTCAACCAATCTTTCGATTTCAAAAAAATCCGGCATATGATTGGTTTAGGAGATAGGTTATATCAAAATATAAGGTGTACTATTTTAGAGTGGGTCTAATGGTGATAATAATTTTAGAACTACAAAGAATTTCTTTACACCGATTTCTGATAGTTACTTCTGTTACACCTGCAAGCCCTGAAACATCAATCTGTAGAATATTCATTCCAAGAAGAACAGATGATAAATATATGTATGCTGCAGCAATACCATTAGGAGATTTTCCATCTACAAGCAAGTTTTGAGATGTTTTATGTGCTAAATCTATCGCTAGTCTTTCTATCCTAGTGTCAAGTTTAGCAAGATTGATTAATTTTGCTATATAGTGATCTATTGAGAGAGAATGAGAGATACCATTCACAATATTTTTTGCTTTAGTTTTAGAAGCCGAATCATTTGTCTTGATTAACTGATAATTAGACAAGAAACAAGAGGTTTTAGATTTATCATTATTCTGTGGCTGATTATTCTGAGTGTCCTTTTCAATAAAACTACCATTGTATATTCCTAATTCCATAGACATCATCCTATAATATTTTGAAGCTAGTTTCAATGTAGACCTGTCATTAGAAGATATACCAGTGGCTTCAACAATTTCGTCCAGAGATCTGACAATTGAACATCTTTTACATGCTAAATAAATTGTAGCAGCTGATATACATGAAACGGATTTTCCTTTTGCATCTCTACTTTTTTCATAATTTCTATAAATCATTGCTGCAGTTTCAATTAATATTTTGGGCAAACTGAGATTAGAACAGGTTTCTGTAATTTTTGATAGAACATTAGCCAGACGCCTGTCTTTTGAGGAAGAAACCCTTATTCTCGAATGCCATTTTCTTAAATTTGTTAAATGTTCTGCCATTTGAGAGTTGATTGCTTTGCCTCCATAATCTTTTAAACCGCTTCCAATTTCTGTTCTCAAACCATAATCATGTTGAGAAAAACTCATTGCTCCACTAGCTCTTGCAATCCGATTCTTTTCTTCAAAATCTTTAGATATAGATTCAGGACCATAATCATTGACTTCATCTAGTACAACATACCCACAATTTTGACAAAGAAATTCCCCTTTGCTAAAATCATGAATGAGACCGGAATTGCATTCTGGACAATTGCTACAGTATTCGAGAAAAACCATTACTTTTTACGCCTCACTTTCTTACCATGAATTTTTTTAAACTCTTTTCTAAAACCTCTATATGGATTTTTAGAGATAAATCGAAAGACTTTTTCACCCGCTTTAGGTTCAAAATCATCATCTAATAAAATTACTGAAGCATATGGGGAATTTACTGGACCAATAAGTTCATTTACATTTCCTAATTTTTTTCCATGGGTATCTAATATTGTATCTCCCGCATTAATTTTTGCCATTTCAAAAATTTTTAAGATAAGGCGGCCACTTTTCGCCTTATGAATAACTTCACCTACCTCTGTCAAGAAAGTATATTACAAATTCCTTATTTTCATATCCTTCGGTCAACATATATTAATAAAATTGATAAAAGAAATTAAAAAAATAGTTTATCATAATTTTGATCATTTTGCTCTCTTAGTTTTTGTTCTTTGTGTTAAGACTCTAGAGGATATTGAAGATATTATAGCCGATTTTTTTTTACTAACTGGTTTAGGAATCATAATATATCCAGAACGAACATATGATCGACGAGGAAAACGGGCATGATCATTTGAATGATCCAAAGTTACTTCTAAGCCTTCCTCTCGTGCTGCATCGTATAATTCAGAAAATGTTGGATCGAATACTGCATTGTCTCTCTTAATCCTTCTTCCCTTTTTTTTTGATAGGTTTTTATTGATATAATCTAGCCAAATTATAATATGATCATAATCTTTCAATAAGTTCAAAGAAAGATGTTCAATATTTTAATTTTCACATTTAATAATATGAGTGTTTAAAAATCCCAAAGGAATCACGAGAATCATTTCTATCATTTTTAGGCAGTTTCTTTTGTCAATATAGCATTTATACTACCATCTTGACCTGGTCTTGAAATTATTCTTGCAATTCCTAATTCAGTTTCCACAAAAGCCCCTTTACTTAGAACTCCACGTCTCTCATAATCTTTGTTGGCAGGGTTCTTGATTACTCTAATAATTTTTGTTCTGATCGTTTTTTTATTTTCTCTATCATTTACATTAAGAAATTCAATATGTTTTAAGGCCAATTTCAGAGCACCACCTCTCACACGTCTATAAACAATAGTATCTTTACCTAGGATGGGTTCATTAGGATATCGATCTATTTCGAATTTTCGGCGCATCCGTGATGGTTTAAGACGACCACCAGTATATTTATTCCCTGCCAAATTCTCAATGGATTTTCGCATTCTTGAAAATGAGAAAATCTCTAATTAAGACTTTTCTAAGACTTTATGATAATACTATTCTTTATTGTATTCAGATCTGATATTCCGAAGTAATCTTGAAATTTTTTTGTCGTTTTGTAGACTTTTAATCTTCCAACTGATTCATGTTCAATAAAACCTAATTGTTCCAAAACTTTAACGTGTGAATATGCTTGAGTTCCTCTAATTTGTACCAATCTCTTAGAAGTAATTGGTTGTTCATACAATACATAAGACAATGTTTTCAATGCAGAAGATTGAAGTAGTGGTTGTTTAGCAAATCTTCTTATTAGAGGAGAGTAATCCGTCTTAAGCTGAAAAACAAAATTTCCGTCCTCTAGCTCTTTTAGTTCTAATGCATAGAATACTTCATTAATTTTTCTGGTTAGATCCAAAAGTATTTTTTTTATTTTTTCTCTCGAATTCAATCCTGTTGCTTTTACTAATTCTTCAATGGACATTGGTCTCCCAGAGGAATATAATGCGGCCTCAACTCTTGCTACAATTTCTTTTTCAGGCAGACTCTCTTTCAAAATCAATATAGTGTTATAAAGGAGATTTATTAATATTAGATCCCGTTTATAATTTTCTTATTTCAATATCGGAGGAGTCATCTATTTGTACTATGTCTATCTTTCCTTTCATCGCAAGGTGAAGTAAAGCTATAAAAATTCTTGCAATCTCGAGCCTTTCTAATTTCTCAATAAATTTGCTAAATAATATAGTTTCTGTGAATCTTAGTGAATGCATGATAAATTCTTCTTTTTCTTCCAAAATTTTTTCAAATTTAACTAAATAATGGTCAAAATCAAAAATCTCTACTGGTTCTAATTCTATAGGGTTTCTCCTTTTCAAGTTAGGGTTATGTAAAGAAGAAATAATATTTTCGAGCACATTAAGTAAATCTTCCAAAGACAGAGGATAAGTTGACGATAATCTAAAAGGAAAATCGAGTAATTTTAGGAGAGGAATTTCCTTTTCAGTTGAAGAAGCAAAATTTTTTTTTTCTAAAGACAATTTTTCTAGGTGAAAAATGCTTTCAACCTTCAATCGATATATAAGAGTGGATGACCATGCAGCTATTCCGCAAATTCGAAGATCTTTCTTTCCGCTAGAATTAATAATTTTAAGGAGTAACTCTAATAATGTTGAAATATTTATTTCCCAAACATTTTGTTTGCCTAATAGAGAGGTATTAAATAGTAAATTTAATGGTGGTGTTGCTAGAGACGATTTACTATTGTCTTCACTCATTTATAGGGCTTAATTATTAACTTAAAACTATAAAAACATACTGAAAGTTCAAGTTTTTAACCATTCTATAGGAATATCTTGATAGATTCCATTGGGTAATGTTCTTCGAATGGATATAGGTAAAGCTTTTTTTTCTAATTCTTCAATAGCTAGGGAAATGGAGCTTCTTGCATTCACATCCCCTTTAACCATAAGAGGTGCACCGAAGGAGATCTGTAAAGAACGAGCCCCTGTTATTCTTGCTTTTTCAAACCTGGTTAACCTTTTTGGACCAATCAAAATTTCTTGGCCTTGACTATTGATTTCTCGTAAGCTAAACTCAAATTCATCATATTCCACAAATTCTTCTTTCCGTAAAGATTCTGATAGTGGAGGTGTTATTTCTTCTGGTTCTTCCAATACCTTTTTGTTTTTGGTACGGTTTTTTGGTGTCTTTGGTTCAGATTTTGATGGTGATTTTTTTTTCTTATTTTTAGAAGATTTTTTAACTCTAGTTTCTCTTTCATTTTCTAATTTAGTGTCATCTAATGTTTTATCAATATCTTTATTTTTTAATTCCTCAACCAAGAATACAGCAAAAGCTAATTTAAATATAATTAAACGTTACGAATTTAAGGTAATTGCTGGCCAACCTTTAATAAGTGGCATTGTATGTCGAGTGAAAACCATTTTGTTTCAGTATCGAGAATAGATATAAAAGGTATAGTAGGAAGTAAGGAAGTTCTAAAAGGCCAACTGATACGTCATTTAGCGCCTCTTACTATATCTCAACTGTTAAGACTATTTCCTCTTCATGGAACAGTACATTCGTATGTTGATGTATTCTGTTACATCCAAACACAAGCAAATATAGGTCACGAAAAACCCAGGAAAAAGTTTTCAAAGGGAGATATTACTTTCATGTCATCAAATGGCTCATTATGTTTTTTCCTAAAAGATGCAAATGTATCCTATTCTATGAACGTAATTGGTAAAATAACGTCAACTATTGAAGGACTTAATAATTTAGGGCCTAAAGATGTACTTACTATAAAAACAGTCGTTTTCTAAGGATAAACCAAACAATATAGATTCGTTAACTTTTAAAAGAGTAAACCTTATGTCCACTATAACCTCCAATCAATTTCAACATTCCTTTAGATTCCAAATTCCTAAGATAATTATTTGCGATGGATATTTTTACTCCTAAGACTTTTGAAATAGATTGTACAGTAATTGCCTTCATTCCTTTTAGTATGCTGACATCATTGATATCTTCTATTAATACAGAAGACTTATGTTTTTGACTTTTGATTTGAGGCTTTGGATCATTTTTTTTTAGTTTGTTCGTTCCCTCACTAGGTTGTTGTCCTGTAGATTTACTTGAGCTTAATGTCTTTTTCTTTACTCCACCCATACTAATTCCATTATATCTTTTTAGTTATATACTTTATACTTGTTTATCAAAATTTTAATCAAATTTTATAAATAATCAATCTTGTAAGAATATTTATTGGATTTTTTAGCTATAGCAGAAATTTTTGAAGAGATGCACAAAACTAATAGCAGATTAGTTTTGATAGATCACTTGGTAACTCTTTTTAAACGAACTCCGGTTAATACCATCAAAAAAATAATTTATCTCCTTCAAGGAAAACTTTTTCCATCCTCTGAAGGAATCGAATTAGGTTTAGGGGAAAAATTAACAATTAAAGCTATAGCAGAATCTACAGGAATTAGTGTTAAAGAAGTCGAAGAGAACTATAATAAAATAGGAGATTTAGGCGAAACAGCAAAAGAAATTGCAAAAAAAAGATATCAACAAACCCTCCTAAACGAGAAAATTACTATAGAAAGAATCTACTCCACTTTTGAAAAAATAGCAAAATCCCTAGGATCACAATCTCAAATTATTAAACTTCGTCTAGTTAGTAGCTTATTGAATGATGCGACACCATTAGAAAGTAAATATATAATAAAATTTCTCCTAGGCAATTTGAGGTTGGGCATAGCAGAATATTCTATCATAGACGCTTTGGCAATAGCATTTACAGGAAATAGAAATAACCGTAAAAAAATAGAAGAGATTTATAATATCTATACGGATTTAGGAACAATTGCTGAAATATTATTTAAAAAAGATCTACAGGGTTTAACTGATTTACAAATAACACCACTAAAACCTATTCGGCCAATGCTAGCCGAAAGAATAATAGATCCAAAAGAAGGATTGAAAAGAGCAAATGGTAAGGTAGCTCTTGAGTATAAACTCGATGGTGAACGAGTCCAAATTCACAAAAATAATACTGAAGTACAATTATTTTCAAGAAGTCTCGAGAAAATAACAAACCATTATCCTGATATTGTAGAAGCGATAAAAAAATTTTCTATTCACAACTGCATTTTAGAAGCAGAAATAGTACCACTGGACTTAGTGACTAAAAAAATTCAACCATTTCAGGAATTAATGCATAGAAAAAGAAAATATAATATTAGTGATGTAATCCTAAAATATCCTATCAAGGTTTTCCTATTTGATATTTTATATTTAGAAGGAAACAATTTGACTCAATATGAATACAGACAAAGAAGAGGTATTTTACAATCCATTGTAAAAACAAATAGGAATAATATTATAGAATTAGTCAAGCAAAATGTTTCATCAAACCTAAACCAAATCGAGATTTTTTTTCGTAAAGCCAAATATGAGGGTTGTGAAGGGTTAATGTTGAAGCAATTAGATAGCAAATATCGAGCAGGTGCAAGGGAATTCTTATGGATGAAGTTAAAAAAAGAATACGGTACTACATTAGTCGATAGTTTTGATCTTACAGTAATTGGAGCATTATTAGGGAAAGGAAAGCGTACAGGTTACTATGGAGCTCTTTTATTAGCTGCGTATGACAAAAAGTCTGATACCTTTCAAAGTATTTGTAAAGTAGGAACTGGATTTTCTGACTATGATCTAGAACTTATTTATAATGAACTGAAAAATTATGTTGTTGATAAGAAGTATTATAATGTCAATACTAATTTGAAAATGGATATATGGTTTACACCGAAACTGGTTATAGAAATCATCGCCTCTGAAATTACCCTCAGTCCCTTACATACTGCTGCTTACGGTTTAATAAAAGAAAATTTTGGAGTAGCTTTAAGGTTTCCCAAATATGCTGGAAAAATACGACTTGATAAAAAGCCAGAAGATTCCACAAATACAAGTGAATTGATACAACTATTTAATAAACAAGTAAAACGTAATAAATCATAATCTCTTAAAATTTATGATCTCTTAAAATCGTTCTTTATGGTTATTACAATATTTACTCTTTCTATTTATTTATCACTAAAACAGCACAACTTTTTAATTTTTTTTAACAACTGAGTTCATGTACTCCTATAACAATTCCGAATTAAAAATAATAAAGTAGCAAATTAATCTTGTTTAGACTGAGTCTTTTTATAATGAATGGTAAAAGTGTAAAAAATATAGGAAAAATATAATCATCTGTAACTTCGAGAAATAATTTAAAAATAATAGTGGTAGAGGATTAAAACTCTCTTAACAATTTCATAATCGTTCAGCAACGAAAGATATCAGGTATGAGAGTTGATAATGCTTTGACTCTTTACACATCTTAATATTAAGTTAATTTAAGGTACATATTAATCGATATATTTAACCATGAATTTCGTAAAGTGAATAGATGAGACATTCAATTATCTTCTTTAGTATTCTTCATTGGTTTTAGAGGTGGGGGTAATTTTTCCAATTTATGTGTTGGATTCGCAAGATAATGACGAGAAGCCCCTTCACCAGAAAGAACAATATTGCATTCTAAACATTTGTATTTTATAGCCATAATCCAGCCCAGAAGTATGTAAAAACATACTTCCCTAAAAAGTCTATTGTTTATCACAAAGTGACGAAAAAAGTGAAAAAAATAAGCACAATTATCTTAATTTTATAATTTCTCTATTATCGGGGACTGACGATCTTATACCTAATTTATTATAAATGGTACTAGCAGTATTTTCTGATTTTGTACGTTCTCCATGATTCACTAATACTCGTTTAGGTTTTATCCTGGAAACAAAATTCAGTATTTGGTTAAAATCACTATGGCCACTGAATCCATCAATTTTTTGCGTTTTACATTTTAAGGGAATAACTTTGACTTTGCCATTTTTCTCCATCATGCTGACTTCATTTGTATTTCCATCAAGAACACGTCTCCCTAACGTACCATTGATTTGGTATGATACAAAAATCATTTGATTATTTTCTTTTGTTGCAATTTCTTTAAAATATTCCACTGATGGACCTCCTTCCAACATACCTGAGGTAGCCATGATAATCGCTGGATTCTGATCATTTAATACCTCATCCCTTTTGCCCCATCCATTAACTACCGTAAAATATTCTGATTGGAATGGGTTGATTCCCTGAGAAACAGATCTCCTTACCTCTTGGCCAAGATAATGTGCGTACGACATATGTATAGCACTGGCCTCTGAAATCATTCCTTCAATATAAATAGGTGCTTCAATTAGTCTACCTTCTTTCATCTCTTTGTCTAGAACTAGCATTATCTCTTGTGCACGTCCTACCGCTGGAACTGGAATTAAGACTTTGCCACCATTTGTCAATGTTTTATTAATGTTCTCAGTAAAATTATTATAAACTACTCTTTGATCTGGCATTAGATCGCTAGATGCACCATATGTACTTTCAGTAATCAAAGTTTCTACCCTCGGATAATTTGAAACAGCACTATCTAATAGCTGAGTTTTAGCGTATTTATAATCTCCAGAATAGAGAATATTATGTGCTCCTGAAATATTAAGATGGACGGTTGCACTCCCCATTATGTGTCCAGCATTGTTAAGTGTAATGGTAGTATCTGGGGAAATATCTGTGGGTTTTCCATAAGGCAATGTTATACAATGTTTGATTATCTCATTTATATCTCGAATTTCATATGGACAATAAACACCATTATTTTGAGAAATTTTTACCGAATCTAATTGAAGTAAATTCATTAAAGGTAAGGTTGGTTCAGTACAATAAACTGGTCCATCATATCCATATTTGAATAATGTTGGCAAAAATCCCTGATGGTCGATATGAGCATGGCTAATTATTATCGCATCTAAATCCTCTAATTTAAAATCAAACCAATCTATCCTAGGATAGGCATCAATAGCATTATTCTCACCTGGATTAATTCCACAATCTAACATTATTTTGCTCTCTGAAGTCATGACAATAAAACAAGATCTTCCTACTTGTTTTACTCCACCTAGACAGAAAATATAAACTTCCTTGTTATTCCAATTTTTATTTTGTTTTCCATTTACAGAAATTCTTTCTGGCATATCTTCCTTTTCTTGGATTTCATCTTCTTTCTTAATTATTGGATTACGAAAAACCCTTTTTCCTAATTCGCGAAGAAAGTTACTACGCTCTTTTGAAGAGCTTTTCAAAATTGTATGTATGTTTTTTATACTAAGTGAAGGAATGTGAGGGGAACGTCTTAAATGTGCTATCCAACCTGTGGCTTCAGCTATATTAATGATAGTGTCAGAGCTAACGGATTCAGGTTTATTAACTTCTAGGACAACCTCGCCTGTGGCTTCATCACAAAATAAAGCAGAGACAACTACATCTTTAGGTAATATTCTAGATACAATAGACCTTGTTTCATCTTCTTGAAGTCGGATGGAGGGATCAGTTCTTACAACGAATCTTTTTTTTAAGTTTTTGGACAAAGACGATAGATAATATGTTAATTCGGTAAGCGAAAACCTGGGATTTTTTGTATATAATGCAATATTTGGTCCTTCAAATCTAGCAATAGTAATTTGTGACTCTTTGGGGATGGATTCGATAATAGTTTTTATGATTGCTTCTTCATCTTTAACGTATTTATGATTCCTATAACCTTTATCTAGTAGTTCACTTTTAGTTTCTCTTTTAAATGATTTATTATAATTGTTTTTATCACTACCATTTCCATTATTTTTTTTCATATTAATCAAATTTTTTCTTTTATTCTAATATCAATTCTATATTTATTTTAAAATAAAGTATCAATAAACATAAATTGAACTATATTTATTATTTATATCTCCATTAATATAGTTTTAGTCATATATTAATTAATTCAGGGACAAGATAATTCAATATAATCTGCTATTCTCTTTTATCTTAAAACCCATGGTAGAGTAAAAGACAATATTACAATGATAACAAAAACGATACTTAAAATGGTAAAGGGTTTTATTTTGCTCTTAGTTTTAATTTTGTTTTCAAGTAAAGTCCCATACCACTGACCACCATCCAACATAGTTATTGGAAGCGCATTAAATATACCTACATTAAAGTTGATAAACCAAATCCAAAACAATAAATTTGCAATATATGGGAATGCAGGACCAAATATACTTGAAGAATAATAAGAGGACATACTTTCGGAGTAAGGAACAAGATTTTGCTGCAAGGTAGGAGGCATAAGGATTGCTAATGGATTAGTCAAAAAAAGATTTTTGTAATTATCTAATACCAATTTGGGATCAAAAAATGCATCTGTTAGAGTTACACCTAACACACCTTTACTTTCTGGAAGCGATGGGGGAAGTTTAACAGACTTTATTTGTTCCCTACCATCTTCTGTTGTCCATTTAATTTGTATTGATGTTCCTAAATTGTCTCTTAATAACGTCCTGAGTTCTTGAACATCTTCTATAGGTTCAGCATTGATATGAGTAATAAGAGAATTTTTTGAAAGACCAATCGATTTTGCTAACGAATTCTCTCCAATAGTCAATACAGTAATACCTGTTTCATTGCCTTTAATATGAGAAATAGGAGTAAGAGAGGATATCAAAAGAAATAGTAATCCAAGGGAGATGCCTGCCAGGATCATGTTGTTCAATGGCCCTGCAGTAAGGATGGCACTTTTCTGTTTAAAAGTTGTTTTATTTAATTCGTCTTGTTGGATATTTACAAATGCACCAATAGGTATTCCTAAGAATAATACTATACCTGTAGATTCGACCCTAGTATTATAAACTCTCGCAACAATGCCATGTCCTGCTTCATGAATTATAATTGTAATAACTAATCCAATCCAACCGTATGTCCATGGTAAAATAGGATTTAATCCTGGAATCAATAGATTGCCTTGCGGTCCAATCTCTCGGATGCCTTCTCTTGCAGAATCATTTGAAAATAAGACAAGAAGAGACCCCATAATTAAAAAAACAGCTAATGCTGTTATTAATGGCATTAAATAGATGTTTAATGAGGCATATATCTTACCTAGTCTCGAATTTGCTAACTTGTCAAAAAACCGGAGCCCAAAAGGGGTATGAATTAGTATTAAAGGCAGTTTGAGTTCATAATTAATCCCAAGATTTTTTTGCAAACAAAATTAGTACTACTCAAGACTATTTAAACCAATAACCTATTGTTTAATTCCTAAATCTATTAATAATTTTATTTATAACCCTAAATTTATTGGATCTGAATATTTTAAATTATGAATTTTTTTTACAGGATACAAATTTAGTAGCCAAAAAACTTATAGGAAAAAAATTGGTAAGGATATTAAGAAATAATAATCAAAAAATTAAGTTATCAGGAATTATTGTAGAAACTGAAGCCTATGGTTACAAAAGCGATGAAGCTAGTCACGCCTACAGAGGGATTACCAAGAGAAATATGGGAATGTTTGGTCCAGTCGGAAGATCCTATATTTATTTTACGTATGGAAATCATTATTGTTTCAATGTCACTGCAAAATCTAAAAATCAGATTGCAGGTGCGGTATTAATAAGAGGAGTTGAACCAAATGAAGGAATAGAATTTATGAAAGACAATCGTAATTTAGATGATATAGGAGCCTTAACAAATGGACCTGGAAAAATTAGCCAAGCATTCTGCATAAATAAACAATATAACAATTTAGATTTAACCAATATAAATAATGACTTGTATCTTGTGAAAGGCTTTATCCCTGAGTTAGTGTTAGCAACTAAAAGGATTGGTATCAAAAAATCAATCCATGTATATAGTAGATACATTTTAGCATCCAAAATAGAAAATAAAATTTGTATAAATAAATTTGTGTCAAAAAAAAAGGAAAATAATCGGTTTCACATCAGTCGACTATCATAGTGGGGCGGATTGATTTGAGTGAATTTTATAAAGTCTGTCTCTCCAATTTACAATACTTTTTCTATTTGATATTAATAATCTCAAGAAAAATCTCGAAACTATAATTATTGCACCTACTATACCACCTATAGAATAAATCTTCTTTGATAATAATGTATTATTGAGCTGGATTAAATTTGTTAGCATTAAAATAAACAAAGTACTGCCTGTAAGGAATAATGCTGCAAAATCAAATATAGTTGGAAGAATTATACTTAAAGTTAATGATATGAAAAACATTACAAATGGAAATATCAATAAAAAAAATAATGCTATAGTCAAAAGAATGGATTTTATCCTGTTTTCATTGAAGATAGGAATAACCAGTCTATCTATGGCCTTAAATAGGTCAGAGGAATCTCGTGCCCAAATTGCTTGGACATAGTTTTCACCCCTAAGCATCTTCATTTTAAAATTTTCCTCTTTTACCCTTTTACCTAATGCACCATCTTCAATAATTTCATGTTTTACTGCTGCATGAGAACCTACTTTTTCATAAGTCTCCCGAGTAATAATGAAATAGCTACCGAAAAAATATCCGAGCTTTGATTTTGCATCATTCACCTTTAATGGAGAAAATCTGGTGTGCAGGAAAGTGGTCAATAGAGGAAGAGTGACGTGCGTAAAAAAATCATTACAGATTAACCGAGGCATAATTGTTATTGCATCTAAGTTATAATGGTTAATGTTTTGTACAGCTAAGTACATTGTATTTTCCGAATGGTAAGAGTCAGCATCTGTAAACAACAATAATTTACCATTTGATTTCAGATAACCGTGATAACATGCCCAATTTTTTCCAATCCAATCTTCATCAGGTTGAGTAACATTGACAACTTTGATCCTATTATTATTAGATTTTTTATATTCATGCATAATGTCCAAAGTTTTGTCAGATGATTCATCATTAACTAAAATTATTTCAAAGTCTGGATAGACTTGTTTTAATAAGCTATCTATACATTTACGAATATATGTTTCCTCGTTTCTAGCGGGAACTATTATACTCACTCTTGGAAGATTTTTTTTATTATTCTTAATACTATTTAATCTTGGTGATTGCTCAAGGGATTTGATCATAACTAATAAAAGATAAATCCACGTTGAAAAAATTCCCAATGCAAGAGAATTAATTAGAAAATAAAAAATTATTTGAGAATTTTCCATTGTCTGATTAGTTAAAAATCAATTCCGTATTATTATTTTTTACTTGTTTGTTTTTGTATTACTTTTTAGTTGGATTAAGGTTTAATCTTTTTAAGAAGATCTAATATTTGATCAGACAAGCTTAATATACGGTTAAATAGTCGCTTATGCAAATATCTATGTTAATAATATTTGACGTGGAAGGAGTATTACTTAATGCAGAATATTTACCCATTTTGGCTCAAGTATTTGGACCTTCCAAAGAAAAGGAAATTTGGGATATTACAAAACAAGGAATTAGAGGAGACATAGATTGGGAAGAAGGTCTGAGAAAAAGAGTTAATGCCTTAAAAGGTATAAAATTTGATGATGCCAAGCGAATAGCAGAAAATTTAGAAATTATGCCAGGAGCAAAAGATCTTTGTTTAGCCCTAAAAGATGCCGGATGGAAAATGATTGCTGTTTCAGGCGGATTTACAATTATTACAGATAGATTGAAGAAAGAATTAGGATTAGATTTAATTTTTTCTAATGTTTTAATTTTTAAAAATGGACTATTAGATGATCTAGACTTAATAGTTACTTCAGATAAATCACTTGTTGTTAGACCAACAATCGAACAATGGGGTTTGAAAAAAGAAGAGATTGTGGTAGTTGTTGATGGAGCTAATGACATCAAACTATTTGACATAGCAGGTTATACGGTAGGTTTTTGTCCTGTTGAATTAGTCAAAAATAAAGCAGATGATGTAATAGAATTAAGGAACTTGTCACTGTTAAAGAATTTATTGGAAAAAAGATTCGGTAAATGGATTTTAAACACTAATCTGAAAAAATAAAGTCTAATGCTTAAAAAAATTGAAATAATTCCAATACACATAAACATAAACATAAATCCAACGGTAAAATTATTAAATACTCTTTTAGAATCAATAAAAAATAACAATCAGATTATAAAAAATGGAGATATAATAGTCATAGCTCAAAAAATTATTTCAAAAAATGAAGGACGAACAGTTTCTCTAGAGAACATTATTCCTTCCTCTAGGTCGATAGAATTAGGCAGAAAAACTAATAAGGACCCCCGACTTGTAGAATTAATACTCCAGGAATCTCGAAAAATTGTCCGAGTATTTAACAATACTATCATTACAGAAACACAACATGGTTTTATCTGTGCAAATTCTGGTATAGATCAAAGTAATGTAAGCAAAAGTAAAAATCTAGTGCTTCTACTACCCAGCGACCCGGATAAATCTGCTAATACAATAAGGAAAGGAATATACAAAAAAACAAGGAAAAATATTGCTGTCTTAATCACTGATACCTTCGGTCGTCCGTTTAGAATGGGTCAGACAAATATTGCAATAGGTATTGCAGGGATCAAGGCTTTGAAAAATTATAAAGGGAAACGAGATATGTTTGGTAAAATTCTGAAAGTCACAGAAATAGCTATTGTTGATGAAATAGCAGGAGCCGCAGAGTTAGTTATGGGCAAGACAGAAGGTATACCAATAGCAATAGTTAGAAATCTTACTTATCCTAAAAGTAATAGTTCAATTAAAAAAATCATAAGAAAAGAGAATAGAGATATTTTCCGATGAATTTAACTAGGTTGAAGGTCATAACCATTTTATATTGCCAGAGCTTCTTTTTATATTGGATACATAGTGGATAATAATAATAATAATAATAATAATAATTTTAAAAAAGTTATTGATGTGAGAGGACTTTACTGTCCTGAACCCGTTTTTAGAACAAAGATAGAAATGGAAAAAATGACGATAGGTGAAAGATTAAAGATTGTTGCTGATGATCCACAATCAGAAGAAGATATTTCTAGATGGGTAAACCGAAATGGACATGAGTTAATATCGGTAAATAAAAAGGAATCAGATTTAGAATTTGTAATAAAAAAGGCAAAATAAAATGACTCAAACAATAACAAGAAATCAAGTAATAGAAAAAATAGGAAATACTCCTTTAGTAGAACTATCTTCTTTTTCAACAGATAGCATAAAACTTTTTGCTAAATTAGAATGGCATAATCCTTTTGGTTCTGTTAAGGACCGAGCTGCATTTTGGATGATCAAAGATGCAGAAGCAAAAGGAATAATCAAGAAGGACAAAAGCATAATTATAGAACCAACTTCAGGAAATACAGGAATAG
>JAICEO010000031.1 GCA_025924135.1 Nitrososphaeraceae archaeon
ATAAAAATAAAATTTAGTTATTTTATTTCGTCATGTTATGTTGTTGTTGCATAAAAGATGCTTGTTCTGGAATGTACGATTCATGTGAAACTATTGCAACTGAATGTGGACCCTTTAATGTTATTGGATGATCTGCTACTGATTTTAGAACAATGTCAGTTACAGGATCTCCAAATCCAAATTGACCGTGATAAACACACATGTTGGGAG
This sequence comes from Nitrososphaeraceae archaeon, assembly GCA_025924135.1. Classification (GTDB taxonomy): domain Archaea; phylum Thermoproteota; class Nitrososphaeria; order Nitrososphaerales; family Nitrososphaeraceae; genus TH1177. The sequence continues at coordinate 211 of JAICEO010000031.1, forward strand.
GAGATGACAATTGTGGAATATATCCTAGAGCCATTGTAATCATATCAGGAGCTCTTCCTATAAGAACATCTAAGAGACGGTCTTGAGGATCTTTTGAATCACAGGGTAAATTTAATGCTATATGTCCTTTGCTTGCATAAGGTGTTGAATCATATAATATAATAAACTCGCTAGTATTGAGAGTTATACCATTTAAAAGTACTGTCTGGGTAGCTCTATTCATGTCTGCTCTATGAACGTAATCTAAGTTACCTGATACTAATTGATACTCAGCAAGATTAGAATCGTGTATTTGATCTATAGAACTTTTATTTTGGTTAGTTGTTGCTACTGTTCCAGTACTAACTACAGCAATATATATAAGAACAGCTAAAATTGCAACAAGCAGGGTATATTGAGTAATCTCTTTCATATTTTTATATAAAATACTTCATAATATCACTATTAAATAATTTGTGGTGAATAAAAAGATATAATAAATTTGTATTATTAGTAGCAGTAGTAGTATCAATAGATGTATTTAAAATAACTTTTAATTTTTTTTTAAATAGAAAAATCAATTATTTATTTAAAAAAAAAGATTTTATTATACTTTTGTCATACCTTCTTTTCTATATTTTTCTTTTGCTTCTTCTGTATCAGTTCCTGTCTTTCCTCCTTTAGCAATTTCTTGATCATGTGGATCTCGTTTTACAGCAGTAGGTTCATGTGAGGTAATTTGTTCTGGTGACATTGGATCTTTTCCCTTATAATTTTTATTTTCTTCTTCTGAGGCATTCATACTGTATAATATATACAATAATCAAAGATTTCAAATTTACTATAAAAAAATAAGTATATCTATATATTATTCAACCTAAAGAATCAAGAAAATAACTTTTATCGTGCTGCTCTTATTAATAATAGATATAAAGCTATACCTACTAAATAGATTATAATTGAATAAATCAAATCTATCAAAAAAAATAAATCTGTCAATATCTGTATAACATATTCCTACTATAATAATTTATAAATCGAAGACAATTTATTGGTAAAATAAGAAAATTATTATCATTTTTAATAATATTTAAGACTAAGATTTCTAAATTAATATAGACAAAGATCTGAAGTAATATATTGATTAATTAATTAATTACATTTAAAATAAAAAATAGAATAAACTTCCTTTTATTTGAAATTTATTATATAATATATGTCTTCCATTTAGTAAGTTCCTTTATAAAATAAAGTAGTATATGGTATTTAGTGAAGTATTATGAAAAAATGGATTTACCTTATTCCATTTTTATATATGATAACAACTCTATACACTATTAGGTGCTATATTTTTTGAATTAGATAATACTCTTGAAGAAAAAGAGAAATTTATTGCTGAAAATACAATTACTTTACAATAAAGTATTAACTTTATAGGAAAAATAGAATATTGTTCCATTCGTTTTTTATTTTTGATAACAATGCGATAAGACTCAATTAATTATATATAAGAAAATGATGAAACTATTATAAGAAATATTATATAATTTTTAATTACATTGAATTTTCCGACTGACAATAATAAAAATCATGAGGAGGAGGAAAAGAAAGAAGAAAACATAGTGGATTTTGCTGCAATAATGACTGGAAAAGAGGAAGTACCTGAAGTAGATACCTTGGATACAGCTTTAGCAACATTTCAATCTACTAATAAGAACAAGAATAAAGATAATGAAAAAGATGATATAAAATACTCTATTAAGGTTACAGATACAGATAAAATTAAAGAAGTTGATATTCAGATAGGAAAACCTAATGAAAAAGGAGATATAGTTGCAGAATTGTATAAATCTAAAACTCCATCAGGAGAAGTTATTATGGGTAGTATAACTACTGGAAAAATTGGACCCAAAGATCTAAAAGGTCCACTACAAGGAAAGAAAACAAAGGAACTAGTCAGAAAAATAGAGAAAGGAGAAGCCTATGTAGATATAAGGACAGAGGATAAGCCAAAGGGAAAAGTAAGAGGAAAAATTAAAAAATTAACACATAATTGATAATATTATGACTACTAATTAAAGACTATTCAGATTCTTCTATAACATTGTTTTGTAACTCTCTCCAGCAAATCAAAGTGTTCTTATTGTTATATTCTATGCCTATCTGCAAATCATCGTTAAAGAACGTATAATGCGTACTTGGAAATATTTCCTATTTAGTCTATCTCTCATCTATCTAACCATACTTCTTTACATGTTTGACAATAGTCACTATCGACTCTATACTATTAGATTCTTGCATTGTATTTGAACAATTTGGACATTGTATATTATTTCCTATAAAATATCATCCACGAACTAATTAAGATGTTTGTTTTAAATTAAAAAATATTCGATAAAATTTCATAGCTAATTCATGATATTGGTACTCCTTTTGAATATGTCATAATATTTTTCATCTCAATTAATTTTCTTTTAAACTACAAAATTGTATCAAAAAAGGCTAACACACATTAGAGACCGAAAAGTTTACAGAATCCCAATATTTTATTTTTAGTAACAAAAGAAGAAAAGAATAAGAAGAAAGCCATAACCCACAATCTTTCTTTGGGGAGAGATAGAAGGGCCATGGCTTAGGAAGATACAATCTTTAATAATTTACTTGCGTATATGATTGTAAATATATTAATCGAGGTTATAGTATTTAATATTTTGAGACAATTTAATTGCCATAGCCTACTATTTAACATGAGCATTTTGTTATTGTTGATACATTAGCCTATCAATCTCTAGAGATAATGCTATAGAATATCTTGAGCATTTGTTAAATAAGAGTATGAGTTTGTTGAAACTCATTTTACTCATTTTTAGAGATGTTTTTTATTAGTTGATGAAACTAAATCGAGTATATATATAAAAAGTATATTGTACTATAATAATTATCTAGAAAAATTGTTGAGATATAAACTAGAAGAAAAAAAGGCTTTTTGTTGTGAAGTATGTGGTGTTAAGAAGATAACAGAAAGAAGAGCAACAGCAGCAATAACTGTAAATGAGTTTCATAAAGATGGTACTATCAAAATACACTATACCTGTTCAAACCATATTGTAGATCTTTACAATAAAATAATAAAAGAAATAAAAGAAATAGAGAGTAAATAAAAATATTCTCTCTATTTATTTATTGAAAATGTTTGTTGATAGAATAATAAATTAGAAATATTAATCAATTCATTAAGTTTTCATCCTAGTATAAAATATGAAGTAAAATATGATTTTACTTGTTAATATCATTTTAGTTTTTTATTTTTGATATTGTTACTTAATATAGATAGTATTTGTATTTCTTATTTCTAGGCTTATTTCTTAATCAGTATCCACAATATGGACAAAAAAGCCCTAGCCAATTAATAAATAGTAAAGAAATTCTGTATTACGGATTAGGGAATGGTAATTAGACTTCTCATTATTTTATCATTTTATTCAAGATAAATACTAAAAAATGTCATATTTTGTTTCCCTAACTAGAGTTTATATCGCTAGAATAATTGATTAACGATGAAAATCTTTGAAAATTTTCTATATTCTTTGTTAGTACAGGAAAGAAAATATTTACCGAAATAATTGTCTAAATTTGTATTAAAATATTTTAATTCAAATATGCCGTATATATAATAAAGGAAAAATAAATATATGAAAAAATCAGTTATTACAATTCAACCCTGTGTGATAACTACAATCTTAGTGTATGCACTACTACCCCCTATATTTTTTCAAATGGATAATGCTTTTGGAGGAGAAACCTACTTTGTTGTGGATGATAAAAATAACGAAAGAGATAAAACGATGACCTCTAATACTCAACAAAAAGTAGAAACTAAAGAATGCAAATCTCCTTGCCCCTCTAGTGCAGAAATGTGCATAGAAATATATGCATAGAAATGACTTAATAAAATACTAATTTTTTTTCTTATTTTCCTTAAAGTTTTCTTTATTAGTAAGTAATCGTATTGTATATGATTGACTAGTACACCAAAATTCTGCAGCAATTGTGGTGAGACATTAAATTTAAATGAAGAAATTAAAAAATGTTCAAAGTGTGGAATTGATCTTCAACAACAACAACAACAAGGAGGATCTATTACACAGAATAGACCAATTGTAGACCAAATGCCCTACAAAAGTCCAGGAACAGCAGCACTCATTGCATTTATCGGAGGAATCTTTGCTCTACTTGGCCTAGGCCATATATTTGTTGGAAAGATTGGAAAAGGATTTGGAATATTAGTTTCTGGAATCATCATTTATGTTCTTTTTGTCATTATGGCAATCTCTCTCCCAGGTATGTTATTGTTAGGCCTAGTTGAATCATCTACTGGAGATGCAGGCAGTAGTGGAATAATATTTATTGTTATGTTTATCTTAGGTATTGCATATTTAGTACTTTGGATATGGCAAATATTTAATGCTAAAAAACTAGCGAAGAAATTTAATGAACTAGTACGAACAAATGGTGGAAAAGAACCATGGTGAAAATCTAAACCAAAACTTTTCTATTCTTTATTCCTAATCTAAGAACTTGTTTAAAAAAATTACAATATATTATGAATTTAATGGGTTAATAGGAAGTGGTATTATTTGTTACTTTTTATCATCTTAATTGTCAGTTTTTTTAATTGTTTGGCATGGCTTTCTTTTTCTTCTGTGTCAGAATAGTAAATATTATTAGTATTATTGGAAGTCTCGACGATAACGATAACCTAGTATATCTTCTAGAACAAAAGTGTTAAGACTTCGACCACGAATGTTCTAGAACATTGTTATAGATTTAAGTGCGACCGGTTCAGCAGTTTTGTTCTGTAACTTTGTTTTATTCTGTTTACTTGTATCTATAAAATATAATAAGAACGATAACAATCTTTTTACTTCTGCCTGATAACTTATTATGAGTTAAAATGAGTGATTTACCGTATAACAATAATCCGAAAGATGAATGTTTTTATTGTTCACATATATACACTTTTCATTTCGCTTCTTCTTCTTCTTCTGATGATAATATTCAAGAAGGTAATAGTATCGAAAGTAAGAAGGATTCTCATGATGTTAATCCTAAAGGATGTAGTTTTGTTAATAATTTTAATAAAAGTTCTTGTAATTGTCCAGGATTCAGATCATCATCATTATCATCAATTACAAACTAGGGAACGACAGTTAAGAAATAATATTAGAGAAATTATAAATACAAATACAAACAAGAAATAATTTAGAAGAGAATTTGGAGAAGAATGCTATGTTTCAAAAGAAGTTCCTAAAGATGTTTTTATAAAACATGTTTATTCGTTACTATCTTGATAATGGAATGATGATAAGAAATGAGTTCTTCAAAAAATAATAATAATAAAAAAGTATTGTATCAACTGTGGACCAATGGCAAGGGTAGTTTTGCAGTAGGGAAAATAGGAACACAATTATTTGAATATTCAGATTCTCAATATTCCTATGATAAAATACTAGATTCAAAAATGCTTTATGACGGTTCAATAACTGAAGAATTAGTCCAGGATTGGATTCAGGAACTCAAGCAAGCGGATATTTTAGATGAGAATGGAAACCTGATCTATGTCAAATTTTAACACTACTTATTAGATATAATAAAGATTTTATATAATACCTAAATATCATAGAAAATTATACAAAAGGGTATTTTGAGTTTAATAATAACGGCATTATTTTTATTTTTATTTGTAAGTTTGAGTGAACAAAATTATGTAAAGATATATTCACAAGAAAGTGAGAAACAACAAAATCAAGAATTATCAAATTCTCCTATTGTATTAACTGCTAAACTGATTGATAATCAGTATAGATGGATAGGTTCCAATAATGCCATTAATCCAACATTAAATATCACATCAGGAATAGAGAATCAAATTGCTATAAATAGTATGGAAGGTGATAAAGTAGATGTCAATGTGGAGAATCTTTTAGTTCAGTAGAAGATTTGAATGATCACAACCACAAAGCACATTAATAATAATTTTTTTCTCTTAATATCTCTTAATTTTTTTTATTAATTAAAGAATTTTATAATTCAAAATAAGATATAAGTTTATTGTATTTACCATGAATAAGATATGGTTAATTCTAGTATTTACATGGATTATTATTGCTTCTACATATCTTGCAATAAAAATTTCAATTGATACAATTCCACCTTTGCTGATGTCAGGAATTCGATACACAATTTCAGGTCTAATGCTATTTTTTATTTTTAAAATATATTCATTAGAAATATTTGATAGGAAAAGAAAACAAACAGAACACATCGAGACATCAACAAACCAACGGAAGAAAAAGCCAGATCTATTACAAATAATAAGTTTTAGAAAACAATGGAAAGATGCAATAATAATTGGAATCTGTCTGATAGTTCTCGGACAAGGATTATTGGCATATGGTGAACAATATCTTTCTTCTGATATTACTGCATTATTGTTTTCTACTGTCCCTATATGGGTAGTATTGATTGGTAAGTTTTATTATAGTTTAAAAATAAATAAACATACTCTTTTAGGAATAATAGCAGGATCAATAGGACTTGTTATACTCATATATCCATCATTTGAAGCAATGTTATTCGGGGATCAAACTTACACTACTAATAATGAAAATAACTTTCTTGGTATATCTATTTTGTTGATAGCTGCAATTAGTTGGGGTATTGGTTCATTATATTCTCATAAAGCCGATTTACCAAGTAATATTTTAATTTCAACAGGAATGATGTTATTTGTAGGTGGATTATTCTTACTTGGCATTGGCATGATTATTGAATTTAATAAGTTGGATGTATCAAAATTTTCTACTTCATCAATACTTTCTCTCATATATCTTATAATTATAGGAACTACAGGATGGCTAGGATTCTTTTGGATTTTGAGAAATACTACCGCCACCTTGGCGAATACCTTTGCTTATGTAAGCCCAGTTATAGCAGTTTTTTTAGGATGGATAATACTTGATGAAAATATTAATTTAAGAATAATTGTTGCAACAATAGTCATAATTATTGGAGTTATTCTTATAGTAAACAAAAATAAAATTGTATTAACAAAGAAGAAATAATAACTATAGGATTATAACAATGGACTATATCTTTAAGGTAAAAATTATTTTTATTATAATATTCTTATAAATTTTAGATACTATCGCTGGTAAATCTTTAATTTCAGATTAAGAATAATTTTTTGGATAAATCTTAATTTTGAAATGCATTTTTGAACTACAAAATTGTGTCAAAAAACAGTTCAAACCCATCCTAGTCTGTATACTAGTAGGATTATATAACATCTTTCAAATACTGCTCTTTGATAAGTAGATCACTTATCTTTTAAGCATAATAATAACTATTTAGTTACAGTTAGTATAAAATTTTATTTGAAATGATTTCAAGATTAAAATTCTGTTGGTAATAAGTAGATATTATCTAATTTCACTGTATATCGTAGAAATAATAAGTCTCTAATATCTATATTCAACATCTTAATATTATATTATCATAAAAGATAAGATATGAAAATATTGAATGCTGGACCAGGCTTCAGTCAACCAATGACAGAAGATGAAACTATATCATTTCTTACTTCTGGAAGAAGAAATATCTACATTGCCAGTTTAGATGAAAAGAATGAACCAAATATTCATCCTGTCTGGTTTTATTTTGATTCATCAAATCAAAAATTCTACATTGAAACATCTAAATATTCAAAGAAAAAAAAGAATTTAGAAAATAACAAAATAGTATATTTTTGTGTAGATGAGCCCAATATACCCTATAAAGGAGTGAGGGGAAAAGCAAAGGTAGACATTATTGAAGATATTGATAGTATTGTTCCGATATGTGAAAGGAATATGAAGAAATATCTTGGAAGTCTAAAGCATCCAATGGCAAAGGAATTGGTTAATCTTGCTAAAAGAGGTGAATCAGTAGCAATAGAAATCTCTCCATTGTATTTTTCTACTTGGGATGATAGTAAAATAAAATTAAAACCATAATTAAATACATTATTGCACAAATCCTTATAAGATCTTTAGTTGGTTCGTTCATTAAAGTATGCTTCTCATAATATTAAGAGGTCCGGCAGGTTGTGGGAAATCAAAAGTTTATGGAGGATTAAAAAATAAAATATCGATTGATAATTGTTTTCTAAATTTAGATGAGATCAACAAGGAACCTTTTGAAAAGAATATCAAAAAGGCTTTAAAATATGAATGTATAATAGGTGAAATGTTTTCTGGTAATGGACACACAACTAATCCCGGAAGTTGGATAAAAAGGTTCAATAATAAGGATTACAAGATTTTCTCCTTTATCTTAAAAGTAATTTAGACAAATTGGTGAATTTTTTGTGAATGGTAAAAATAATAATGATCTGATAACAAAAATAGCACATACAGATTTTCCTATACATAAGTTAATTGCAAGACGATGGAGTGCAAGAGCATTTTCAACTAAAAAAGTAGAAAAATTAAAACTATTTTCTATTCTCGAAGCCGCTAGGTGGGCACCATCGTCGCGTAATGAACAACCATGGCGTTACATAGTTTTTACTGATGATAACCTAGAGAGGCTTGACAAAGCAAGATCAGTCTTATTGGAAATAAACAATTATGCTAAACGAGCTCCAATTTTAATTTGTGCCATAACAAAGAAAACTTATTCTGATACTGGAATTTACAATAAACTTCACTTTCATGATTTAGGCGCAGCCAATGAAAATATGTTTCTTGAATCGTTCAATCAGGGATTAATTATGCATGAAATGGGAGGTTTTGATAGAGATAAAGCGAAAAAAGTGTTCAACATTCCAGATGGATATGAAATTGGTATAATGATAGCAATAGGATACCAAGATTCTCACAAAATATTACCTGAAAGGTATAGAGAAAAAGCTAATTTTCCTAGAGAAAGAAAACCATTATCAGAAATTGCTTTTCTTGAAGAATGAGGTAATGGAATAAAATAATAATACATATATGGATATATTAGTATTTCTTATATTGTAGTATTGATAATTTAAATTTATGATCTTAAATAGAAGCTTATATTATATGTTACCTATATTATTCCATGAGTGAAAATACAATAACAACATCAATAATGTCTTACTAGTATTTTATACATATTAGGGAAACACAGCACGTATGACAGAGGAAATAGATTATTCAATTAAATTGTCAAATTAATAAATATATGTTTACCGATCCCATTACATCTCAAACTCGAAGCCCTTTAAGCTTAATTTTAGTTATAGAACTCATTTGTTAATGGGACCAACCAGATAATAACCGATCGATAAAGTGGAGAGAAATATAAAAATACAGGTACATTAAACAAATACAATACAAAGTATAAAGGCGGGATTTGTAAAGAATATTTTTCATAATTATTATGGTAATATGAAACCACTATTAGGTTATAAAATGTATCATTAAAGAGCAACATCAATAGATAAAGAAATTCATATCTATTTCATTTTTCAATAGGATTTCCCATAGTATTACCCCATTCTAACCACGAACCATCATATGTCTTTACATTAGGATAACCAAGAAGATATTTCAGAACAAACCAAGTATAAGATGCTCTCTCACCAATACCACAATATGTTATTACTTCTTTATCAGGTGTCACATTTAGTGATTCATAAAGTTTCTTGAGTTCATCCGCGGACTTGAGAGTTCCATCCTCATTAACCATCTTACTCCATGGGACATTTACTGCCCCTGGAATGTGTCCTCCCATTTGACCATATTCTGGAGAATATTCTGTTGGAGCCAGTGTTTTTCCATTATATTCATCATTAGTTCTAACATCAACTAGTATCTTACCTTGGGAATTTATTATCTCTTTTACATCATTCATAAAAGCCCTTATACTTTTATCTGGATCCGAGGCTTTGAAGTTCCCTCTTGGATAAGACGGAATATCTAAGCTGATTGGTCGAACTTCCTCTAACCATTTCTTTCTAGATCCATTCATTAATCTGACATCTTGAGCTCCATAGTATTTGAAAATCCAAAAAGCAAACGTTGCAAACCAATTCTTAAAATCACCATAAACTATTATTGTAGTATCATTGTTTACACCGATTCGTTGTAATGATTTCTCAAGATCTTCTTTTGAAATTACATCTCTCTTTCGTGAATCAATTATATCTCGCTGCCAGTCAAACAATACTGCTCCAGGAATATGGCCAAGAATATAGCTTGTAGCAGGAATATAGTCAACCTCAACAATTCGTATTTTTCGATCGTCTAAATGATCATTTATCCATTGCGTACTGACTAAGACATTAGGATAAGCATACTCCATTATAATGCACTAATTTCCGTATACATTCTATAATGTTCAACTCTTTAATTGTTTCTCGAAAATATATTTATTATAATTAAAGTATGGTCGCATATTATTAGTAAATTTCTTTATTATGTATATATACATAATATTAATTTTTATGAGTTATTGGTTTTTAAAAATAGGTTGACTTTTTATGTAAGTATTGATTTCTTATACATCATAGAAACTTGAATTTTCCCTTCTTGAATTCTAATAATTCTTTTTCTAAGGAAAAGGAATTTAGTTTTATAGAATTATCATCATCTACAATAAATGCAAATAAAAATAAATCTTTTATAAAAGACTACTTATATCAACAAGATAAAGATATATCAGATAAAGACAAAACGGTGTTGGATAAAAATAATACTTTTCCACAAATATCAAATATTCAAACATATATTGTAGAATGTGAAGCAAGAGTTTTAGATGCTTTTGAAAAAGGCTCAAGACTTTCTCCAAGAATAGGAAGATCTGATCAGTTTTTGCAGCAACATGCAGGTTCTAAACTGAAACTTGTTGTACTGTATGTTGATTTGGTCGACTCTACATTGATGACAAGAGATTTTTCAGTTGATAAATTAGCTACAATAATACAGATGTTTACACAAGAAATGTCTGTCACAGCCTCAAATTTTAATGGACAGGTATTAAAATACGTTGGAGATGCTGTAATAGTCTATTTTCCTATTGAAGTAAACGATTCTATTTCCTGTAGTTCCGCAATAAATTGTGCATTTCATATGATTGCCATTATTGAACAGGGAATAAATCCTGTCTTAAGACGAAAAAATTATGATCAGTTGCAAGTAAAAATAGGAATAGATTCTAGTGAACATTCAATTATCCAATATGTATTAGGTGAAAAGTCATATATTGATATTTTGGGATATGGTATAAGCATGTCAGCAAAGTTGACTAAATTAGCAAAGCCTAATCAAATTGTTACTAGTCATGGAATATATATGAATATGCATCCATCACTTAGAAAAAGATTCTCTGAATTAGAGATAGCTCCTAGAATATGGAAATATACTGATGAACAAATTCAGCCAGGAGTTTGGAAATCTTTGGAAGAGATTTAGAAAGATATAAAGATAATTGTGCTTTTAATATTGTGGATAATTGCTTCAGCTATAATATTCTATTTTTGACAATTATTATATCGAATTATTCAACAAATCCCATATATATTGGCAATAATTTAAATCATATAAACAGTCACTTAAGTTGAGTGGCTATTTCTAATGTTTGTATCTACGTCTAATCACTATAGTTAGTGGAATAATTACCAACCAAAAATATTGGGCAATATTCAAGTTAACAAATGAAATAAATATTGATATTGTAAAAACTATGGGAATAGACATAAGATTTGCCATAACACCTTTTATAAAAAAGGGATGCAAATTTTTATCAAGATATTTATTTTTTGTAGCATACCACCATATTAGTGCAAGTAATAAACTTGTCATAATTACAAGAGAACAATAGATAAAATACGGAATTTGATATGTTCCATAGTTTATTATGAGGGAGGTAGAAAGCGATAAAAGAGTTATTAATAAAAGAAATAACAAATTTAGATACACCATTGTAATATGTGATCCTTTAATATGATTAAAGACCTGATGATAAGATACCCAGAATATTGCTATAACAGCAAAACTTATAATATAACTTTCAAATTGTGGATATAATTCATATAATTTATCTAATAATTCAGATTGTGTCAGATCAGTTGGTAAATCTGGTATATCTACAGATAAAGCCATAAGAGTTATTGCAAATGCAAATACTGCATCACTGAAAGATATTACATGTTCTAGTTTTATTAATGGAGTGAATGATCCTGAAGACATATTTGAAATCTACTCATGGTGATAATAATAGATCTTAATTATTTCTTTTGAATTCAATTTGATTTAAGAAAATTAATTGACTTTTTAATTATAATTACTCTTAATTTTATTATCCATAATTCTAATTACAAAATTGTTCCAAAATAGATAATTTTAACAAGTTTATAACTTTCAATCTGGAAATTGGTCTAGCACTAACTGCTGTTGTCAAATGACAAATTTTTTTCTTTTGAATCAAAGTTATAACAATTACTACTAGAATATAGACAGAATGTAATATCATCATAGGAACACCTTACCATTTTTAAATGGATAATGATATTATTGAATAAAAAAACAATTTCGATAGTTTAAAATAGTAGCTATATAATTTTAAATAACACTTTGTAAAATTAGTTTGTAGAATATGCCTTTTGGCTTCGGCGATAGCAAAGAATATGAAATGAAAGGTACTAAACGTATTAAAAAACCTCTTCTTGATGGAGGTGATTTAGAAGAAATTAATAAAATAAGTGAAATGTTAAATCCAGATGAAAAAGTATTACTTGTAGCAAGGCAGTCAAAAATAAAACCTGGAGGGTCCTATTTTACACCCAATACCATTTATGCAACAGATCGAAGAATCATAATCAGAGATCCATATATGTTAGGGATAAAAGCAAATGTAGTTGATATTCCATATGATATCATTACAAGTTTAAAGCTTGAAAAAGGATTGTTATCCTCTACAATAAGATTTAAAGCTCCTGGATTAATGAGTTCCACTAAGCTAGGAATGATAGATAGCATAATTGAAGGTGAAGATGATGAAACAGGTATAATCGAATCTATTCCAAAAGATAAGGCAGAAGATTTGCTTGAAATCATTCGTTCAGGGATGCAAGATAGTCGAAGAGCAACAACATTAAAAAAACAAAAATCTATCGGATTAGATGACCCTAAAGAAGATACAAATATTCCCAATCAATCAATATCAATTGCAGATGAATTACAGAAACTGGCAAAACTAAGAGAAGAAGGATTACTAACAGAAGAAGAGTTTAATCAGATGAAACAAAATCTTATTAAGACTAATAGAAGATAGAAGACTAATAGAAGATAGAAGACTAATAGAAGATAGAAGACTAATAGAAGATAGAAGACTAATAGAAGATAGTAAAATTTTTTATTCTGCGTTACACATTTGTTTTCAGTTTATTGTCCTATATTTGAGAATGTTGCATTAAACCTGAGTCACCCTAAAAGCTTCTAATATCAACATTCTTTGGTTGATTAAAACTATTGTCTCACAATTGCAACATTGTCTAAGACTGAATTCTTAAAAAAATTAGTTAAATACCTTTTATTTCTATCTTGAAACTTATTTTGTTTTATAAATTCTATTTCAAATTAGTTGAACATAAAATGAAGGCCGGCCAGACTATACGAAGGTTTTTCGCAAATTAATCTTGAACCAGCAGTAGATGCTGTCAAAAGTTGACTGTCTGAATATTATATTCAAGATCTCTCTTGCTAAAACATTTGGGCTAAATTCAATCAGAACGATGATTTCTTTGCACAAATAAGATTTAATAACACAACAACGACGACCATTACAAAATGATTAATTAAGATTTCTCAAATAAAATATGAAAAAATTTAATTCATTTACAGTATACATGCATAAAAAAAGGATTATGGAAGAAACTCAAAGTCTACTTCTTCTAGAACCCGATCCACATTCTCATCAAGATTATTACATCGGTCTTTAGTCTCATCTAATAGCCTTTCAAGAGGTGGATCTATTATATCAGTTATTAAAGCGGGTGATACATTCTCATCACCTAAGAAATCTTCAATATTTGTCCTTGTTGGCTCATCTGTTCCACCTATCAGTAGATCCCATGAAATGAGTGCAATAGCAAGATCATCACATCTAACTGTCACATTAGTGTTACTTGGATATGTTGAATCTCCTATTTCAACAGGGTTTATAAACATCCATTCTGCTTCATCAAAAGACATTTCTACTACAATTTTATAGTTATCAAGTATTATATTTCCAGGAATAGAAAAGTCAAAGTTTGCACAATCTTCTATAGAAAGACTACCACAATTGTTGCTTCCAAGTTGTATTGTTGGAATAGAATTTTCTGCAATATGAATATCTTGTACAGTATAGTCAACTAAATATACTTTTACAGACTCAGGGGCTAAACTGGTGTCACATATATCATTACTATCACATTGCAATTCAAGATGTAAATTAGTATCATCTTTATCTAATCGCATATTAGGAACAGACGTAGCACTAATATCTTGTTCAACTACTGGAAGACCTCCAAAATCAATAGAAAAATCAGCTCCAAATTTGTATTGACCATAAGTATAATTGACTACAACTAATGGTATCTCATTAAATGGTACAGGATTAAATTGATTCTGGTCAGCAATAGTGGTAGTAGTAGTATTTTGATTTTGTCCTACAATATTGGTAGTAGTAGTATTTTGATCTTGTGCAGCTAGAGTATTATTACTTATTAATAATAATATTACACCAATTATAATACCTATTATGTATCCATAAGTAAATTTGTTAGTCATAAATACTTCATTCAAATAATAATATAAAAATAAATTCCTCTTTACTAAATCAGGGAAATTCTTTTAATTAAGTTATAAAACAAATAAATTTATAATAACAAATCCTTTAATAAAATGTCGTTTTTATATGAATAATTAACCCAACCTTGTTATAATGAGAAATTGTAGCCCTCTAAGCTTTAAACTTTAGTTATTGAACCTATTTAGTTAATAATAAAACTGAGTAGATATGAATTTATTATATAATAGATAAAAAATCTTAATTTTAATATAATACATTGAAGATTTCTATTTTTAATTAAAGAAGATTGTATAAATAATGATGATGGAATGTATCTCCATAACGTCCACATAATACATTGCTTGAGTTATCGGAGTTTCCATCAGTTGTATTCTATTTTGTAATTTTATATAATAGATCTTAATACATAAATATATTGGTAAAAATTTTTAGGCGCCGAAAAATTAATTTACAAAGGAACCTTATTAATACAATCTTGTCAAATAATTCAGATAATTAGTTGTACCTATTTAAAATCGATAGTATATATTCTATAATACCTTTTTTATTCTTTCACACCTTATCAAACAATTCTGCCTTACCTCAACTTCCTGAACAGGAAATTATTGATGATACTTCAGATTGGATAGCAATAGTAAATCAATACAATTACTTACCTATAAAAGATTGTAAAACTAACTCTTCACGATAATATACAATATTCTAAAATACGAATAGGGGCTAACTAATAAAAAGCAATATATTTAAAATATATTAAATTTAGTCGAAATGATTAAATAATTAGTAATGATTTTTTATTCATTATATGACTTGTAAGTGATTATATTCGAATACGCTTTTTTAACTATAAAATTCTGTCAAAATCAGATGACACACCTACAAACCCGTATTAGGGTTTAAAAATATCTAATCATAAGATAATAACTTGAATTTAAATTAATTATAAAATGGAGATCAATTTGAGAAGATTTATACTACATTTCGCTTATTTTATTGTTCAGATAAACTTCTATCAGATACTTCATTGTAACCAGTCAGGTCCACTTCAACAAATATGGTTTCATTTTTCTTTGCAGCTGCAATCCATCTCTTTAATTCTTGTCCCCAATCTATTTTATTCTTGTCTACTAGTCGATCAAACACATCAACAAATCTTGTATAAAATTCATCTGCTTTCGTCATTGCTCTAAAATTCTCATCTTCTTTTAATCCAATAGCAAATTCATTTTTGTCCTTATTTGTATATATACAAATCAGTGATTTCTCACTCATATCAATATTATTATTATTATAATTATACTTACATTTTTTTCTTTTTCTGCATCTAAATCCTTTTGATAAATCTGTTATATATACTTGAATTTCACAAACTTGTTATATATTATGTTACTGAAGTGTTACTGAAGCTTGTTATATTGTGAAAAGCCATAGGAGAGCTTTTGGATATAGGTATTTTATAATATTCTTAGAGCAACCTGTATAATGGTATAAATAAGTTAAAAATAAAAGTTTTGGATCATTGTTGTATACTTTAATTTTTTTTAATCATAGTCGATAATAACATTCAGAGATTTCCTTTTCTTTTATAAAATAATTATAGTTCATTTTCTTATGTGATAATGACTATACCTAATTATATGTTTGGAACAATTATACAATAAAAGATAAAACATAATATGTCAATAGAAACTAATACAAATGATTATGCTAATACCATCAACAAATACATCTTGCTAGTAGATGACGAAAAAGATATTCTTGAACTTTATACTGAATATTTAACATCTAATGGACTAAAAATAATACCCTTTTCAGATCCTATGGAAGCATTGAATTATCTCCATGGCAATCTAAATAATTGTTCATTAGTTATTACAGATTATCAAATGGATAAAATGTCGGGATTTGATTTTATCAAAAATATTAGAGGTATTGATGTAAATTTTATCATTAAAATAATAGTTATAACTGCTTACATTAAAAATAATCTTCTTATTGATAAATCAAATAATTTGAGAATAGATAAAATTATTGAAAAACCAATTCTGTTAGAAAAATTAAAAGATGAAGTTAAAATGTTATTGTTATCAATTTCTTTTTCTAATTAAATCTATTTGAACTACAAAATTGTATCAAATGAGTTGACACATTCCATTGTAGAGTTCTATCTATAAATTTATTATCCCAATCCTTAAGAGATTATCTTTCTATTTTCTTGGAAATTGTATTTTAAATTTATATAAACATAGTAGTAAATTTATAAAAGTATAAAATATTTGAATTGATTATAGTAAATAACATATTTAGAAAAATAAAGGTTAGTTAGTTTTATGTATCTAAATTACTATGACTTTTCATGTTGTATGAATTTCATTCCATCCTTTAGGTTCATCTATAATCCTCGTTCCCCATACTTCTACCTTATCTCCTTTATCAGATATTTCAATATATTTAGAATTTTGATCTTTAGGAACAATTTCCACAACAAGATTTCCTCCTGTCTTTTTCTTATTATCTTTATTTAAAAGAGATTTGTATTCTTTATTTAACTTCCATAAAAATTTAAAATCTCCATCAGGCATTTCTTGAACATGTTTTACCTTTTCACATTCTGATAGTATTTTTAAATCCTTTTTATTTGAAAGCACCTTTGGGAACTTTATTGGATTTACAATTATTATTATCCAAGTCTGAATCAGATTTGTCTTTGCAAATTCAGCATTCACTTTATTTATATAGGACTCTTGTTTCTATTGGCTTACTATATTTTTCATATCTTGGAATTTTTCACTTGTTTTTCTTTTGCTAAGACGGGATTTACTAAGATAATACCCCAATGGATGATGTAGTAAAAGTCGTTAAAGAGCAGATAATAGAAATTACTAGTATAAAATATATTAAATGAATACATATTTCTGCATAACTTTTAGAGTTAAAATTGTCATTTAACCTTTGACTTATTATATGTAAGAACAATATTATGATTAATGTTATGATACCCCAAAATAACGAATTTTTTTTCTTTATAATACAATAGAAAATAGAAATAAAATAATACTAGTTTGAATTAGATTTTATATATACTAAGACAATTCTAGATGAATCTAATCTTTTATGAGATAATCAATAATGAAATACTATGTTGTACAATAGTATAGTCAAATAATGATGAAGGCATCCGATCTATTTCTAAGATGCTTAGAATCTGAAGGAGTAGAATATATATTTGGTTTACCTGGTGAAGAAAATAATGATTTAATGTTTTCGTTATTAAATTCAAAAATTAAGTTTATCTTAGTTAGACATGAACAAGGAGCTGCTTTTATGGCTGATGTCTATGGTAGACTAACACAAAAAGTTGGAGTGTGTCTATCTACATTGGGTCCTGGTGCAACAAACTTGATAACAGGTGTGGCAAATGCAAATATGGACAGATCTCCTATATTGGCTATTACCGGACAAACA
>JAICEO010000032.1 GCA_025924135.1 Nitrososphaeraceae archaeon
CTTGTCTTTCTTGTCATCGTCATTGTCATCCTTGTCTTTCTTGTCATCGTCATTGTCATCCTTGTCTTTCTTGTCATCGTCATTGTCATCCTTGTCTTTCTTGTCATCGTCATTGTCATCCTTGTCTTTCTTGTCATCGTCATTGTCATCCTTGTCTCCTCCTTTCTTGTCTCCTCCTTTCTTGTCTCCTCCTTTCTTGTCTCCTCCTTTCTTGTCTCCTCCGCCATCATCATCTTCAGCGTAAACAAAATGGAAATTGTCAGTTAAAGAAAAACTGGCATCGTTTTTGAATAAACTATTATGCTGGAATGGAGAAGATGTAATTAAAATTACTCCCAAGTATAAAATAATACTAATAATTATTACTGATTTTTTTGTCATAAAATCTTCCCTATTCTTTTTATATAATTAGAATGTTTTTAATTCTATTTAAAAATTGTATACTATAGATTAACATTTTTCTATTTGGTCAATTGTAATTTGAAATCAAAAAATTATCTTATAGAGCTGGAAATTGCAGCATCAACTGCATTAAGATATTCTACTTCATCTAAAGAATAACCCATAAGAATAAAATAATCTAGACTAAAGGAGAAATAGATGTGTCTCCATTAGATTCTAGAAAGATTAGATATACTCAATAGAATAATTCAAATATATTTTATTTACTTCCTTATTTAATTTTTTAGTATTACCATTTTATGGTAACTAATTGTTAATAAAATTTAACTTACTTTAACCTTTGTAATTTTCTTTTTATAAGAATAACCGTAAAAATTTTCTATTCACAACATATTGACTCTCTTATTATAGATTACATTTATTAATATTGGTAGAACCTCTCGATTAAAGAATAACAGCAAAGATGTTAGACAATTCAAAATTATCCTACAACCAGTTTATGATGATACTGTGATACATCTAATGATTATGAATTTAAGAAATCTTATCCATTAATACTGCGAAAAGCAGAAAAGATATTGGTTACATCTGTATAGATAGCTTGTCTTTACAACACAATAATATTATGAATAAACAAATTTATGAATTTGTTATTATTACTAGTAGCATATTATATAACTTTAATTTCATCAAAAACTTTTATACAACATTATAAAAATATATATAAATATATTTATATCAACTTTCTTTGTTGTTATTATCCGTTTTACTTCTTAATTTCAATTTATCAAGAACTTCTAAATATTTTGAAATTAAATCTAGTTTAGTATTTTGAATTAGAATATCATTTTCTTTCTCTAAAGTTGTTATCAAAAAGTTGATTTTATCATTTATTATTTTTGTATATATTATATTGGTTATGCTAGAATCAAAAACAGTTGGACCTTTAAATTCCTTCTTTTTTGATAAATCAGTAGATGTAATAGAATGTTGTTGTTCCTGCTGCTCATTTCCAGTTTGTTGTTGTTGTTGCATAACATCACTTTTTGTTGTATCTTTTATTTTTCTTCCACAACTAACGCATATAGTCTCGTCTTTATAACGAACTTGAACGCCATTACATTTAGTACATGAATCGCTAAGTAAAGTACCTCCTTTTATTAACAGATCAGCAGCACTTTTTATATTACTAGTACTTTTTTTACCATTCTCTTCATCCACAGATTTAGCATTAGACATAGTATTACTATTACTCTATGAAGAGTGAGAAGACATTATTTAATTTTTTTTTATGTAAATACAATTGTTTTTTTAATTGTGTTATTTGTTGTTGTTATTGTTGTTGTCATAGTAGTCGTCGTCGTCGTTGTCGTTGTTGTTGTAGTAGCAGCAGCAGTACTAGTAGTAGAAGTTGCTATTGTTTTAATTTCGTCTTTTAATTAGTTAATAAGTTAATTTGTTTTTTATATACAAAAGACACATAACCTCAAAAATCTGATTAGTATATTATATTGGTAACCCCAAATCCTTCTCGTATGGTTCTATTTGTACTCATATTATAATTATAAATTTTTGATGAATAGTCTTTTAAAACAGGCATCATATCATCTATAGTTTTACTTAGATAAAAACCAGGACAATCACCAGTAAATTGAAAAGTAGCATGAACTAACGGTCTATTCTTATATGATTCCATCCACGATGCAAAAGGATACAACCAGCATACACCGGGTTTTCCCTCTTGAATTTGACAACTACCATGCTTATCTAAAAATCGGCATTTTATAGGTTTACCATCCTCTTCATCAGTCTCATTTACTTTTCGCTTTAATGAAATCATAGTTAGATGAGTAATTAAATTTCCATAAGACCCCGGTTCATTCCACGAGGATATTTTTGTTTCTTTATTCAAAAATTCGTTGATAGAGTTATAATTCAATTTACTTTTGAGGCTATAAATGTCATCTTTAGTTAAAGGCAATCGTCCCTGTTTTTCACAACAGTTATGACAATCAGGCCACAGGCAATTCCATAGAACAAATAGATCATCATTTGATAGTCTTGGTATGTGAAAAATTACTTGATTCACTTTAATTGTAGTGTCTACTACATCTCTTCGTTTGCCTAGATGAAGGTCATAGATAGGTTTTTCAATGTTCCATTTTTTTGAGAGTTCATCAATAGACGATTTTATTGTTGTCGTTGTCGTAGCCGTAGTCGTTGTCGTAGCCGTAGTCGTTGTCGATTCTTGACTCTGACTCTGCTGAGGATGATCCTGCGGTTGCATATAATTACTATAAGAAAATAAAGACCTTTAAGTTTAATGATTTGTTCTTAGTCTGTTACCAAGTCTAATACCGCTCTGCTGTAGGTGTGACGATAATTCTCTACATAATAAATAGAATATTTCTAGCATATTAGTAGTAGGTTACAAAAAAGGTGCATACATATATACACATGTCACCACATTTATATTATATAATTATAACAGTTTGGTTGCTTCGGGAACCAGCAAATATTGACACTGAATATTAAGAATCTTATTTACCGATGATGCCAAGTTCTGTACTCTGGGTTTTTCACCATGGTTAATTATCACTCTTTTAAGTTTTGGTTTTAATCTACTAATATAAGCTAGAAGTTGATTATAGTCGCTATGGTTGCTAAATCCATGAATAGAATCAATTTTGCATTTTAATTCTAACGGTTGTTGTTGCCCATTTATTATTACTTTAGTATGTCCTGTTTGAATCTCCTTTCCAAGTGTTCCTGTTGCTTGGTTTGAAATAAGTATTATTTTGCTAAGAGGATCATTGTGAATTTGCTTTAAAAATTTTAGAGATAATCCTCCTAGCAGCATAGAAGATGGGACAAGTATTATGCCTGGTTTATCTACTTTAGATTTTGAGTTAATTAGTTTGAGATTTTTATAATTAAAAATCGAAATATTTTCATTCGATATTTTTGTTTTAATTTCTTTTGACAAATAGTCGTAATATAATTCATGTATATATGTGGTTTCTAGTATGGATTTGTCAACGAAGATCTCGGCTGTTGGCTCTAAAGAACCAAGCTCTTGATATTTTGTTAAAGTATAGATAAGCTCTTGTGACAGTCCTATAATAGGAACCGGAATGAGAACTCTACCACCATCTCTAAGAGTTTGATTAATACTTTCCATCAAAATTGGATCTGTCTCTTCCCGTTTATGAGGTAAATCTTTACTTCCAAATGTACCTTCAATGATAAGTGTTTCAACTCTAGGAAAATTCCAAGAGGCATTTTCAAGTAAATTAGTCTTCCCAAACTTGAGATCTCCTGTGTAAACTAGATTATGGTTTCCATTTCCAATATGTAAATGGATAGATGTTGATCCTAATATGTGCCCAGAATTGTATAATACAAGTTTTATATCTGGCGATATATCTGTAACTACTCCTAAAGATAAAGGCATCGTATGAATTATTACATTTGTTATATCTTCTTCACAATAAATCTCATGGTTTTTATGGTAATCAAGAAAAAGAAGGATCATTAAAGGTAATGTTGGTTCAGTACAATAAACTGGTCCTCTATACCCATATTTGAATAGAAATGGAAGAAAACCAGTATGATCGATATGAGCATGAGTTATTATTACTGCATCAATTTCATCTAAAGTGAAACCTGTCATATCAAATCGTGGAAAATAATTTATAGGTTTTTCATCATGAGTATTGATTCCACAGTCAAGTAATATTTTACTTTCTTTAGTAACAAGTAAAAAACATGATCTGCCAATCTCACCAAATCCTCCCAAGGTAACTATACTAGCTTCACAACTAGTACTTAATTTTGGTCGGAAAACTTTGTCACCGATTTCTTTATAGAATTTTATCCTATAATCAGTGGAACTATCTAAAACTTTATCAATAAATTGAATTGTTGCAAGTTTTACTGTGGATCTTCTTAACTTAATTTTCCAACCAGTTTCACTGATTAAATCCAATAAAAGGGTATTTTCAATTTGATTTTTCATTTCATAGGAGTTACTGATGTAGATTGTAAGTTCACCTAATGCATCATCAAAAATCATTCCATTACTTTTAACCTTAAAAGGTAGGAGGCGATTCTGAATAATCTTGGTAGAATCATTTCTTGATTTGCGAATTGATTCATCGGTTCTTATTACTACTCTCTTTCTAATTGTATTGACCATATTGGAAAGAATTTGGGAGTTTTCTATCAAAAATCTAGGATTTTTACTGTATAACGCGATACTGGGTCCTTCATATTCTATCTTAGTCAAGCCTGACTCCTTTGGTAAGCTCTTTAGTATAGTAGCCATAATATTCTGACTAGACTGTTCATTATCAAAATTAGTAAATTCCATCTTTAGTTCCTTCAGTATAATATAATATACCTCAATTTTCTGTTTGAAATATAAATTGATTGCGATTATTTAATAGAGAATTCATTTCTGTTTTAAGATAGAGCTAAAAAAATAATATTGAAATAGTAATATATAATAAATTCAATGTAAAGAAAGGTTAGATAGTATGGATGTAGAGACCAATCGGGAAAATACAACGGGTAACAGGCCCAATCAAAATAATTCAGGTAACGAAACAGGTTTCCGAAAGTTTAGATCTTTTAGAATCCCAGTTAAAGTTGGAGAAGAGTATGATGTCAAAATTGAAGCAATGAGTAAAAGAGGAGACGCTGGTGTTGCAAAGATTGAAGGAATGGTAATATTTGTCGCTAACACAAAGGAGGGTGACAAAGTTAAAATTAAAATCAGTAGAGTAGGAATGGGTTATGCTATAGCAGAAGTCGTCCAGCAATGACAATTATTAGTATTGTTTAAAAAATTAATAATAATAAATTTGTCCTGATAATAAACTTACGAAATATATTTATTTTATTTATATATAATTTAAATTTATTGAATAAAGAAAGAAAGATATTTGAAATCCAATAGTCATTTGATGGAGCTTCCAAGGAAAATTCTAGTAGGAGATAATGTAATTTCAGAACTTGGAAATTTTATAACTGATATCAATAATAGAATATCCAGTGTTGTTATCATTAGTGGTGAAACGGTTAGAAATAAGATTGAAGATAACATTAAAAAATCATTTGAAAAGTCTCATATTAGCAATTACTGGTTTACTAGAAAAGATGCATCTTTTGAAACAGTATCTAGAATCAAAATAGAGATAGAAGAATTAAAACCTGATATAATACTTGGCATTGGAGGAGGAAAATCAGTTGATGTTGGAAAGATGATTGCATATAGTATAAGAAAATCATTTATAAGTATACCAACATCTGCTTCTCATGATGGTATTTCAAGTCCGTTTGTATCTTTAAAAGGGTCAAATAAACCTCATTCTATCAAAGTAAACACACCAATAGGAATTTTGGCAGATATCAAATTAATTTCTGAAGCACCTCCTCGGTTACTATCAAGTGGGTGCGGGGATTTAATAGGTAAACTCACTGCTGTAAAAGATTGGGAATTAGCAAGAGATGACAACAATGAATATTTCGGAGCCTATTCTGCTTATTTAGCAAAATTAAGTGCTGATATTATCATGAATAAATCAAAAGAATTATTACTAAATGAATACGGAGTTAGAACTATCATAGAGGCGTTAATAAGTGCAGGGGTTGCTGCAGGAATAGCTGGAAGTAGTCGTCCTTGTTCGGGCTCCGAACATCTTTTCAGTCATGCTCTTGAATATATTACAGATGGCAATTGTGGTCTTCATGGAGAAAGAGTAGGTCTCGGTACTATAATCATGTCGAAGCTTTACGGTATGGATTTCGAACGAATTATAGCTGTTCTTGAAAATGTTAAAGCTCCTGTTAAAGCGAATCAGATAAATTTAACTGAAAAGGATGTTGTTCAATCGTTGTTAATTGCACAAGATATGCGGCCGGAAAGATATACCATACTAAGTAAAACAAAACTTGATAAAAAATCAGCATATGAATTAGCAAAATCAGCAAAGGTCATTTAAAAAATAAATTATATTAACTCTAATTTACTTTATAGAAACTGTTCTGTTTATTACTAAATAAATAAATAATGAAATATTCTTTGGTAAGAGAGATTTTTCTAAAAATAGTATTAAAAATGAATATACTATTTTATAATTGATTATTTTTTTGCTTTTCTTTCAGATTTGTCTGCCGTTTCTGACCTGAGCGAAGTATCGGATCTAGGAGAAGTATCAGAAGTTACAGTTTCGTTTGCTGTTGGGGATGAGGATTCTGCATTTTCGTTTGCTGTTGGGGATGAGGATTCTGCATTTTCGTTTGCTGTTGGGGTGGATGGTGGAGACGATGAAGAGTCCTTTGCTTTTGGTGATAAGTATACTTCCTGAAATGTAATTTTATTCAGACCGTCTACAAATTTGAATATATCTGTAGAGACTGCTTTTTTTATTATTTGCAATCCATCCAATAAAGAAATATCTTCAGACAGTTCAATGATTACTGTGTCATTATTATATTCGAATTTTGCCTTTTCATCATCTATTGGAAGTCGTCGTTTTAACAAAAATTTGATTTTATCCTCGTTTGATTCAATCTTTTTAACAACATTTACATCATAAACTAGTATTCGACTTGCAAGTCTATGATTATAATCTATCTGGACACGGCCAGAGCCTATATAGCGGATAATACCGGTACGGTCATCCAATTCTACAACATCACCAACCTTTACTTCGTTAGCCTTTTCACCTAACTTTCTCTGGGGGATCATTCTAACCTTGTTTGTATCCCTCTCACCAAACCCTTTATCTGGAGATATTTCAATTGAAAGTTTTTGACCTACATCGGTACTCGTCAGGGCTTCATCCAATCCCTTTAATACCCATCCTTCTCCCACTGAAATAAGT
Source organism: Nitrososphaeraceae archaeon (assembly GCA_025924135.1). Taxonomy (GTDB): domain Archaea; phylum Thermoproteota; class Nitrososphaeria; order Nitrososphaerales; family Nitrososphaeraceae; genus TH1177. The sequence goes on from JAICEO010000032.1 coordinate 7,293, forward strand.
CTTGGTTCATATTTTCTAGTAGGATCGTATAGATTGGATTTTTTTGCATCTTCTTCAATAGTTGTTTCAAAAATTTCTCCATTATCTTTGATACGTGCAGTATAATCTAATAATATTAAAGATCCTTTATCAAAAGTCATAAAAATCGCTATTTAATTACCCTATATTAAGTTTGACAAGAAATAAAATAAAGTGCTGAAATGAAATTACAGGTTTTTCAATTTTTCTTCCGCAACAGATAGCGCTTTGTCGTTTGTATTTACTCCAAGCATCTTCATGGCCGAATAAATAGATGAGACTGTTCGCATAACATGATATCGATTTACCTCTCCCATACTGCCTATTCGAAATACCTTCCCCTTGAGATTTCCAAATCCTCCTGCTATTAGGACTCGAAAATCGTCAGATAATATAGTTCTAAATCTTTTATCATCCATGCCCTCGAGGTAATTGAAGGCGATAATAACATTACTCTTAGCATCGTCTTTGGCAAAGGGAGTTAGGCCCATTACACTCAAACTAGAATAAAAGGCATCAGCACACTGTTTATGTCTTTGAATTCTTTTCTCCATTCCTTCTTCTATGACAATATTCAATGCTTCATCAAATGCATAGTATAAAGGTAATGCAGGAGTGAAAGGGGTTTCGGTATGTTCTTTATAATACTTGAAATATCTATTTAGATTTAGATACAATATAGGTGATGGATTTGACTGCATGTATTTCTTTGTTCTTTCATTTATGGATATTGGCGAAACTCCCGGTGGAGCAGCTAGGGCTTTTTGTGATGCTGTAATACATATATCAACATTCCATTTATCAACAGGAAGTTCATCTCCACCTAATATAGAAACCGCATCTGCGATAAAGTATGAGCCAAATTTTCCACAGAGATCACCTAATTTATCCATATATCTAATTGTAGTGCCTGTAGAGGTTTCATTATATACAGCATACACAGCTTTTACTTCTTTATTAACTTCAAATGCCTCTTCAATTTTTTCAAGGGGAGGGTTTTCTCCAAAAGGAGCATCAATTCTAATTGCAGTACCACCCCAACTATCAATTAAATCTGCAAGTCTAGTACTAAATTCACCATTTACAGGAATGATTGCCTTATCTCCTTTTTTAATTAAATTAACTACTGAAGATTCTACAGCACCAGTTCCTGAAGTAGTTAATAAAATAATATCACCATTGGTATCAAAAACTTTTTGCGTTTTTTCAATTATGCCTCTATATAAAATTCTAAAATCTTCGCTACGATGATTGATAACAGGAGCAAGCATAGCATTCATAACACGATTTGGAACGTTGGTAGGACCAGGAAGCATAACTAAATATTCCATATTTTCACATAAAGTCAGTAACACGGTTATTTAAAATTACTTGCCCAGTATACTGAATGATTTAATTATTCTGAATAGGAAAATTATCCCATGTTTGCATATAGGAAAAAGAAATTATTAGAGAATGCATCTAAAATCAATTGTAAAAATATAATTTCTTTGCAACCAGAGAATATATTTTATCTAACTGGTTTTTGGGGAGAAGGAGTAATATTGATGAATCATAATACTACAAAGTTATTTACACCAACATTAGAATATTTTCGAGCATCAGAGGATTCAAAAGAATGTGAAATTATCAAAATAGAAAAAAGAGGAAGCGAAGGTACTTTGTTATCGCTTATTTCAGAATTGGACAATAATTCCTTTTATTGTATAGATAATGCAAATTATAATTTAATAAACCACCTTAAAGAAAAGACTGGCAATAATAAAATAATAGTTAATGAGGATCCATTTTTTAAAACCCGAAGTATTAAAGATGAAATTGAGATAAAAGACATCAAGCAGGCTGCTAATATAATAGATAAACTCTATAATATCTGCTTAGAGGAAATAAAGGAAGGAGTATCGGAAAGACAATTACAAGCAACATTAGTATATGAAACCTTCAAAAATGGTGGAGGCTTTCCGGCGTACAAATCTACATTGAATCCATTTATAATAGCAAGTGGACCAAATTCAGCATTACCTCATGCGAGCGTATCTAATAGAAAGTTTGAAAGCGGAGATTTTATTGTTGTTGATCTCACTTTGAGAGTTAATGGTTATGTAGCAGATGCTACACGAACATTTGGTCTCAAGACTATAAAGCCTTATTTGAAAAAAGTCTATGAAATAGTAAAAGAGGCCCAGAGGCTAGGTTTAAACAAATGTGGTAACGAAATAAAAATAGGAGAAGTTGATAAAACATGCAGGCAATATATTTCTGAAAATGGATTTACAAATGAATTTAATCATTCTACAGGTCATGGTATAGGCTTAGAGGTTCATGAACCTCCCTGGATTCGTCCTAACAATGAAGAACGATTTATGGATAATATGACTATTACAATTGAGCCTGGTGTATATCTTGAATCAAGATTTGGAGTAAGAATTGAAGATAGTATTATGATAGATAGTAAAAATAGTAGAAAAGGAATACTAAACTTTAATAAATTTGAGAAGGATTTAATTATTATTTAATAAAAAAGTTATAGCTAATAGAAGAAAATTTTTTATTATTATCTTGTATAATTAGGTTGAAATTTGTTAATTTCAAAAATTTTTTTGAATAACATAACAATAAGATGATGATGATGATGATATTAATAATAATAATAAGATGATAATAATAAAAGTAATATTAATAGTAATTATTTTAATTTTGGGATAATAATTTCAAATAATTTCTTTGCAATCGAATCCTTACTTTGAACCTTCAAATAAACTGCAGGTTCTTTTTGGGTAACAATAAAAACTTCATTATAATCAGATCCTATTTTAGTATTTATTCTGCCTACATCATTTGCAACTACAATATCTGCATTACATTCTTTCAATTTTTTCTTTGCCTTATTAATTAAATAAGTATTTGAAACATCAAAATAGGCTTTAAAACCAACAAGAAATATATTTTTGTCTATTAATTTTATATCATCGATAATTTTTTTTGTAGGTACAAGTTCTAAATTAAGTGACTGGGAAATTTGACTAGGAATTTTCTTTTTATATATTTGAGAGAGTTTGAAATCTGTTACAGCAGCAGCAAAAATAACTATATCAAACTTCTTGGAACTGATCTCAGAGATGACTTTTGTATACATTTCATCAGATGTATTAACCTTAATAGTTTCTAAATTGGATGAATTAGACGAAAAAGAAACAGAAGAATTTCCTGCAATATGAGTAACATGTGCACCTAGTTCTAGTGATTGTTTAATTATCGCATTACCCATTTTTCCAGAACTGAGATTAGTTATAACCCTGATTGGGTCAATATATTCCATTGTTCCGCCTGATGTTATTAAAATGTTCTTTTCTGAAAGAACTTTTTTTTTACTCGAAGTGAAAAATTCTAAAACTGTTTGTAATGCTTGCTCGGGTTGAAGAATTTTCGCTTTTCCTTCGTTAATTTCCGGATCTAGAAAAGTCACCCCAACTTTTTTTAATTTAACTATATTTTCTATCACCAATTGATTATAGTACATTGCTTCATGCATAGCTGGTGCGATAAAGATAGGAATTTTTGATCCTAATGCTACAGACAAAATAGATGTTATTGGAGTATCATCTATTCCATTTGCAAATTTACCTATAGTATTAGCTGTACATGGATACAAAATTATTAAATCTGATTTGTTAAAATCTGCTAATTTAATATGTTCCATATCAGCGGTTAATTTGTGAACAACGTCATTTCCAGTAGCCCATTTTAAATAATTTGGATGTAATAACATGGTAGCAGAATTTGAAATTACGGGGAAGACGTTAGCCCCATGCCTCATCAGTAAACGAGCAAAATCAATTGCTTTGTAAGCAGCAACACTCCCACATACACAAAGAACTATCTTTTTATCTTTTAAAGTGTCTCCCCATGTATTTGTTATATCCTTTGAAGGATGCAGAGGACTAGTCATTCTTGTTTTCTGATATATTAGGAGAGGAAGGTGATATTTTTTTCTGAATTTTTTTTATTATTTTTACTAAGCGTTCATATTCTTTCTCTTCTATCTTGTATGAATGCTTTTCTTCTGGAAATTTACCTGTTTTTACATCTATAATATAATTATGAACAGCATTCAGAATAATCTCGGAAAGATTAGTGTAAGTTTTTACAAATCGTGGTCTAATATTATCATATAGATTTAACATATCATGCAATACCAAAACTTGACCATCGCAATAAGAGCCTGATCCGATACCAATTGTTGGAATTTTTAAACTCTTGGAGATTAATTCTGCAACTTCTGTAGTAACCATCTCCAATACAATGGCAAAAACTCCAGCCTTCTCTAGTTCTATTGCTTCTCTTAGTAGTTGAGAGCCCCTATTAGCAGTGTTACCTTGTACTTTATATCCCTCCCACAGTTTAGTAGTTTGGGGTTTTAATCCTATATGACCCATTACAGGAATTCCAACCCCTATAATTGCCTTAATTCTATCAATAATTTCAATTCCACCTTCAAGTTTAACTGCATCACTTCCCGATTTTATGAATCGAATAGCATTTTTAACTGCATGGTTTATGTCAATTTGATATGATCCAAAAGGCATATCAGACACTATAAGAGATCTCTTAGTACCTAAAGATACTGCTTTTGAAAAAATTAGCATTTCTTTCATATTTACAGGTACAGTAGAAGTATAACCAAGCATAACCATTCCTCCACTGTCACCCACCAATATAATATCAACACCTATTTTATCGCATATTTTTGCACTCCAATAATCATAAGAGGTAATGACGGAAATTTTTTCACTATTTTTCATAGATACAATATCATTAACAACCAATTTTTTTGTTCCAGTTTTTTGATTTTTGTGATTATTAGTCTTAGTCTGAGTCATTATTGATCACATTTCCATCTACGTATTATTTTTAATGAACCATCAATATTATATTTATTATTAAAATTGTTCAATATTTCGAGTAGAGAGTTCTGACTCATTTGTTTCAGTTGTTTTGAAGTTTTAACTAATTCTGGAAAAACCCTTACAATATTGTCTATTATACTTATTGTGGCATTCTGTGAAGTTCGTGAAAGGGGATTCAGATCAACTGTAATTACTTTTTTTTGCATATTAATTAATGCCTTTGTACGGTCACCATCTTCTAATGGTACAAAAACTACATCGGCCAAAAATATCCCTTCCGGATCAACATGTCGCCTATTACTAGTTAGCTCTGGTATTTTTACAAATTCTTTTTGACCCACCCCAAGAACAATGTTAGCACCATTTTTTTTTAAACTTTCTGCGATTAAATTTTCTCGTGTTTTATTTCGATAGAATAGGTTAACTTCTATTGATGATTTAGTTTCATTGGCTAGATCAACGATCTCTTTGGGACATAATGCTGCTGTATTTCCGTTTACAGATATTACAGGTCTCTTAGCAAGTAACAATAAACTTGATGCTGCTTTAATTGCATCAAAAGCATAATTAGAAGTTTTCTCTCCGAGAAGATAATCGAATGCCTCTCCTCTCCCATGCGCTATTAGTCCTTCACTAACAACCAGGCCAGATTTGAAACCATTCACAAGTAATTGTCTTATTGCAAGGGATTGTGCTCTTGGATGATTGGACGGTATATGATTAATTTCATTCAAAATTTTCTATTAACGCTCCTCGATTATCAATATCGGAAACTATCAAAGTGCCTGGATATTTCTTCAACATTGAGATAACTGGATAGATCTCGCTAGGTGAGACCAATGTAAAAATTGTTTCTCCAAACATACCCGTACTACACTCTACGCCAAAATTGTTTAATTCTTCTATTGGTTTTGCACACAATCCTTTTGTCAATCCTAAGAAATTTGCGAACTCATGAGACATCCTTAAAAAGGAATTAACATCTTTTGATAATAATAATTGTTCGACCATCTTTCGCCCAAGAATATTAGCATTATTTGAATAATTAGAAAGAATTTGTTTTGTAGATAACGGACCAATACAAAGAATAATCGCTTTATAATTATTTAATTCTATTTTAGTTACTTTACCTATTCCAGGAGCGCCAAAACTAGTCCTAATTTCTAGTCCACCATAAAATTCTGCAATCACAGTGCCTAAACCTGTATTGCATGAAATTTCTGCTATGTGTGCAATTTGAGCGGCTTGTTCCTTTAGGAATTTTATATCAAGGGCTTTATTCAAAGCATATGAAAGGCTCAATGCAGCTGCACCACTTGTTCCTAATCCATAACCAATAGGGATATCTATAGAGTGATTTATTTTTATATAATAGGAAAAATCAGATTTATCAAGATAATACTGGGTTACCCATTCTGAAACTTCCGCATTATTTGTTAATAAATTATTGATATAGATATGATATGATTTCTTCTTAGAATTGTAAAGTTCTACAGATGTGGTTACCCCTTTTTTAAAAGAAAAACCAGCACCTTTAGATCCGTAAAAAAGTGGATCTGTATTTTGATTTTTATTCTTTGGTTTTTCAAAAAAACCGGTTATATGACCCGGACTGAATGCTGTACATCTAGCAACAAGGTCACCAATTTCAGAAGAGGTCATAGACTTAAAGTAAATATAACATGAAAATATAAAAATATCGATACTAACCTCTAATGTAAAACGCATTTAATAAATGTCAATGATTATATAAATGTAATTAAATTGTCTGTTAGATGGTAAACTTTAATTTATAATGATTTACTCATTGTTATTGTATTAGGATCACGGTTTATTCATTTAAATTATATAAATAAATTTTAAATTTAAAATAGAAAGAAATTTTATAGGAAAAATAGAATATAGAGTGAAGAGGTACTATTGTCCAAAGATATAGAAATTATTTGTATTGGTAATGAAATATTGAACGGTACTACAATTGAAAAAAATTCATCTTGGCTAACAACAAGAATAAGAAGAATAGGAGGTAATGTATCTAGAATAACCATAATTCGAGATGACTCTAAAGAGATTGAGTCAACAATAATTGAAGCCTTAAGGCGATATCCTAAATGGATATTAACATCTGGTGGCCTTGGTCCTACATACGATGATATCACCATTGAATCAATTGGAAAAGCACTTAAAAGGGAATTCATATGTGATCCTATTGCATTATCAATTCTGAAGAAAAATTATTTAAAGCGGGGCATAAATAAATTAAATAAATACCAATTAAAGATGTCTTTTGTACCAGAAAATTCACAAATAATAGATAATTTAATAGGCACCGCTCCATCTGTCTTAATTAGACATGGAGAAACAAAAATAATTTGTTTGCCTGGTGTACCTGTAGAATTAAGACACATTTTTAAAACAAATATATTAAAAATGATAATGGATGATTACAAAGGCATCTATTTCAAAGACCAATTTGTAAAGACAACAAAAATTAGAGAGAGTCAGATTGCAAAATTTTTAGAAACAATTACTAAGAAATATGATGCAAAGGAATATGATTTTTATATTAAAACACATGCAAAAAATCCAACGTCACGAGTACCAAAAATAAATATTTACGTTTCTATTAAAGGTTATAATGAAAATATAATAAATGTTCAATTTGAGAACATAATAAATAAAATTAAAAAAGAAATATACAGATTAGATGGAGAAATTTTATAATAAATTAATGAATAGCAAGAAAAGTATTTGTAGAAATAAAGGGGCGTAAAGACTCTTTTATATTAGCGTATATCTTTAAAGTAACAGGTCCTAAAGGAATTTTATACGTTTCCTCTTGTGGTAAAGAAATTTTAAAGTATCCTAATTTATCTAGTACTGGTAATGCTTTTCCATATGAAATAATATTTCCATTATAATCAATGAGGAAGAATTTTGCCGTTACAGACGATGACATTGTTCTATTCATTGGTATATTATCTACTAAAACCTGAAATTCAAGGGTTTTTTCTTCTCCGATCTTGATAAATTTAGAAACGTTCACAGAAACAACTTGGATAGATTTAGGGTTTACAAAGTCTGACCAATAATCTCTTTCAAAAGGATATGAAGGATCATTAAATCTTTTAATATCTATAATCCTTCCTGAGGGGTTATATCTATCCAAATAAAAGGCACCATTACTTATTAATGCGTGATTATGTTTTTCTATCCAATCTATGCTAGCATCATATCTATCTTTTGCTTGTTCTAGACTAACGATATCCTTGAGAGGAGAAGGAATAAAGTCTTCATTCTTCATCTTAATCAGCTCTTTTTTTATTAAATTAGCATGATCCGGAATTATTAACGATAACCATTCTGCATTCTTTGTAGTTGATTGTGATTTAGAGAAAGAAAGATCATTTGATAAAACTAATCTTTCAGAAGCTGCAGTTATCTCCCAAGGTTCTTGAGCCCATACCCCGGCGCTTGCAGCTATTTCTTTAGGATCATAATGCCACTGATCCAAATATGATTCTACAATATCATCATTTTCAGAGATAAATCTAATTCCTTTAAAATAAGGTAATCCTAGCTCTACTCTAGAAGTATATTCTGGATCAACAGTAAGATCACTTTCTCCACTATTTGTACCCCATTCATATATAAAATAAAAAGAGTATAATAAGTCAGATCTATCCATTGGGATTCCGTTATGCCAGTTGGAGTATAATATTTTATATGTGACTTTACTTAATGATGTAGAATTCTTTTCTACAGGTACCCATTCTTCTAATGTACTATTCCACAGAATGGTATCTGGATGAATTGGTATTCTCTCATCAGGACCATTCGTTGTTGAATTTAGAATTTGATTTCTCATTGAAATAACTTCTCCTGTAAATGGATGTCTAAGAGTAGGACTATCAGCAATATTAGAATAGATATTTATGCTATAAGCGTCACTAAAACCAGCTACATTATTCCACGCACCTTGATAAATTTGTTTAACTCCTATGTTTAAAGAATTATCTCTTTCAGATTTCGCGTTCAGTAATGAATATTTACTAGTAATACCAGCTCCATAATCATTTACTAGACCTGTTACAGAAGAAGAAACAGCATATGGATCAATATTCTTAACTAAAAAAATGCGTACGGATTCTTCAATTCCCATTTTAGTTGCCTCATTAAGTAAATTATTTCTTTCCTCTTCCGAGCTGATGTTTGAGAAGACTAATTTTTGAGTTATTTTATCCAATGTAGAATTTTGATATTGCCAAAATCCAGGATTTTGATTTCCTGGCATGTTAGCATACCATGGGGAATACATTTGAGCTAGAACTGCATCATTATACTTAATAAAAGATGTAGATCCAGCGAATGCTTCCGTATATACATGCCATAAAAAATTTTGTGGATCGGATCCTTGAGTAAGCGTAACAGCTTTATTTAGATCGCTATAATCTTTAATAATCGTAAAACCCAATTGTTCAAGTTCTGAAGAAACTAATTCTCCAAGAACTTTTCTTTGAAGATCATCGCTTCTGATTAAAATTTTTAATTTAATAGGTTTATCATTAAAAAACCATTTGTCATTTTTTAATTTAGCTCCATGTGTTTGCAAAGTTTTATTAATTTGTTTGAATGCATATTCTGGATCGTAATGGAAGCCAAATGACTCAACCGTATTCATTACAATAGGATAATCAGGGGAGAAAAGACCAAAAGGATCGTACATTGGAATTCCATAACCATGTAATACTTCATTTGAAATAAAATTTCGGTTTATTAAAAAATTTATAGCAAATCTAACATCACGAAATGCGAAGGGATTAATTGTATCATTATTTGATGCTGGAGAAGGATTTAACAAAATTCCAAATGAACCTCCAATTTTCTCGTATAGTTTGATACTAATATCGTTTTTTATATCTGAAACCAAGTCAAGGGGAATCCGAAAAAAATATGTATCTAAGTTTTTTGACCTTATTTCCTCAATAGCCACATTTTCATCCAAATAATGAATAAATCTTACATTCTCAATATTAGGATAGTTTTGGTTTTTTGATTCTTCTTCTTGAGTTGAAAATTCAAAAAATACCTGAAAAAAGAGGAAGAAAAAAAATGAGAAAAGAATGATAGAGAAATGAGTGGATCTACTCATACCTAGTGCTCATAGTACAATGGGTTTGTCTACAATATCACAATTAGTATTTACATCAAATAAAAAATGAGTTAAAGTTTGAGATGCGTTTTCAATCCTTTATAACGATTCCTAATAGTTACTTCGGTAACTCCTGCTGCCTCTGCTACATCCTTTTGTGTCTTATTTTCTCCATTCATAACACATGCGACATATAATGCAGCTGCTGCTAAACCCATTGGATCTTTCCCTGCTGAAATTTTACCTTCCTCTGCTTTTTTAAGAATTTCTAAGGCTTTACGTTTAGTTTTTTCAGACAATCCTGCTTTGCTCGCAATTCTTGCAACACATTTTACTGGATCTACAACTGGCATTCTTAGATCAAGCTCTCTAATTAAAAGTCTATAACAACGTGCAACATCCTTTTTCTTGATATTACTTGCATTTGCTATATCTTTGAGGGTTCTCGGTGTTTCCGTATCCCTACAGGCAGCATATAATGCAGCTGCAACGAGTGCAGAAATAGATCTGCCTCTAACTAATCCTTTTTCTAACGCTTTTCTATAAATATATGCAGCTTTTTCTATTACGGCGTCTCCAACTGCCAGTTTGTCTTTTAACCTATCTAATTCACTAAAAGCTTGTCTAAAATTACGATCGACTGGTTCGTGAACCTGACTTCTACTATCCCATGTTCTAAGCCTTTCAATAGTGCTTTTCATGGATGAAGAAAGAGGTTTACCAGAAGCATCTTTGTCTACAGGTCCTATAATGGTAGCTAAGCCCATATCATGCATAGCTAAAGAAGTAGGAATCCCTGCACGGCTTCTATCTTCGTGTTCTTCTTTAGAGAATGCTCTCCATTCGGGCCCAGTTTCTTCTATCCGCTCATTAATTACAAAACCACAATTTCCACAAAACATTTCACCAGTAGAATTGTCAGTCACCATCGGACCTTTGCCACATCTTGGGCACTGATCGCCAAAAAGCGATATATCTTTAACCATTCATTTCACCACAAAACTTTTTAATAACTAAATCCGTACTATTTATGTTTTATTCTAACATATAAATATTACCCTATTAATACGCCGGAGA
>JAICEO010000033.1 GCA_025924135.1 Nitrososphaeraceae archaeon
AAGAAAAAAGTAGGACATGATAAAATATTATGTGCGGTTAGCGGAGGTATAGATTCTACTACTGTAGCAGTTCTATTAAATCGTGCTGTCCACGATAATTTGCAATGCATCTTTGTTAATCATGGTTTACTTAGATATGGTGAAGAATCTCTGGTAATGAACCTTTTAACACAAATAGGTTTGAATGTAACCTATATTGATGCTTCAGAAAAATTTTTAAACAAATTAAAAGGAATTACAGATCCGGAAGAAAAGAGGAAAATAATAGGTCACGAATTTATTAATGTTTTTCAAGAGGAAGTGAAAGAAAAAGAACAATTTCGATGGCTAGCACAGGGAACTTTATATCCTGATGTGATAGAAAGTGGTATTTCTGTAGGCCCAGCTTCAATAATAAAAACTCATCATAATGTTGGCGGCCTTCCTGCTGTTCTTAATCTAAAGGTATTAGAACCCTTGAGACACCTTTATAAAGATGAAGTTAAAAAAGTCGCCACGATTCTGCAAGTTCCAGAGGGTCTTTTAAATAGACATCCGTTTCCAGGACCTGGGTTGGCTGTTAGAATAATAGGAGAAATAACATCAGAAAAAATAAGAATTTCAAAACATGCAAGTAAAATTGTCGAAGATGAGCTTATTACTGAAAATTTATATAATTCTGTTTGGCAAGCCTATGCTGCGGTAGGCGATGATAAAGCTGTAGGGGTAATAGGAGATGAACGGCTTTATGGTAATATTGTGACTATAAGAATAGTAAATTCAATAGATGCAATGACAGCAGATTGGACCAAGCTTCCTTACCCACTACTAGAAAGAATTAGTAATAGAATTACAAATGAAGTGGACGGAGTATCATGGGTAACATATGCAATATCAAGTAAACCACCTGCAACTATAGAACCACAGTAGTTTAATTTATATATTGTAAGGTTTGTTATTTAAAAACTATTTTGTTTAGCGATTTCTAGATTTTGTTTTATTATAAAAAATTCTATGAATACTACAAATTGAAATTCTTTCAAATATTAAATGATTACCATTCAATGGGAACGAAAATCTCCTATAATGTTATTATATAAATTTAAAAGGTAATAATAAAAAATAATTTTATCACGTACATTTTTTCTTTCTGTTAATAAATAGAAATCTATCTCAATAATGAAGGATCCCTAAAAAGAAAATGAAATGACAATCAAAAAGCCTTCAACTAACAATAATTGTAGGAGAAATCTACGTTACCAATAACTGGTAGACTCTAACTACACGATGACGAATCTTCTGAGTTCTTTGGCACTATAATATTTCCCACCTATTATATAATGCTTTGAAATGAAACCTTAAAACATTTTAGAGGATAGAGGATAAATAAACATACTATAAACAGATAGTTAAATAATATTTCTGATAACTATTTTCAAAGAATTAAAATTTGATGAAATAATCTTTAACAAAGATACATCTTACTAGTTTGCTTAGATTCATTCCTTTTCGTTAGTTGATTTTGTAGATTATTCTTTAGACTCAAATTAATTTTAGTTTATATATATTTAAAGCATATTATTACTATAAAAATTAGTGAAAAGAAGGGTTCATTAAGGCTCATGTAATACGATATATGTCCTCCAGTCTGGTTTTTCAGTCCAAAGAACTCCAAACAAACCCTCTTTAACAATTATAGTCAATATAATTTAATAAAGGTACAGAGAATATTTCTTCAAGATATTAAAGGTAAATGTAAAGACAAATATTAGAATTTTTACATTTCAAAATTTGGATAATAACATTTTATATTGTCCTGATCCTCTCTTACACCTATTTGAGGATCTTTTATTGTTACTGTCAATACTTTCTCATCAAAAAACTTGAAAAGATAGAATAACAATAAAAAGAAAGTATAACAATAGCAAGAACGATGGTGTTACGTAATACTATTTCTTTTTTATTATAATCAATTATTATTATTTAAATTATTTTTAAGACTTAGTGTTACAGTAACAATATCATGCGTGATATTGATATAACAATTGGTGGAACAAAAGGCGAAGATTTCATTTTAATTGGTGTGCTCCATGCTTCTTCCGACTTTAGCAAGATATCTACTTAATTGCTTAAGACAATCATGAATTTTATCAAGTTCTTCATTGGTGTATTGTATGGTGAACTTTCTATTGTCAAAATATTAACTAACTTAATAAAGCGGTTGTATACTATTTTTGTTATGTCTAACGAATCCGCTCGATGTCCGTATTGTGAATCCGTATTTAATAATAAAGAAGATCTTTCTAAACACATTGATAGAATCCATTTAGGTTCTGGCCTATTGGAGGGTGATTCAAGGAAACTTTGACGTATATTTGTTATTTTTATATAAAATAAAGCATTAACATCTTTACCTCAATAATTAATATTCCCTTATTATTTTATTTAAAATTTTTTCTGATCTTGATAAGTATAAATTATATGTTTTCTAATTATAGGATTAATGAAAATTTTGATGTTATTTTTTTTATTTTTTACCATCTTAACTTTTCTTTATATAGAACATCTAAAACTCGAATTTATTTATGCATTAACGAATAGTTCCAAGTCGTTAAATATAGAATTGGTCTCTATTAATAGTTCTTTTATATCTGATGGAAAATTTCTCATCATGCCCGATCCATATCAAAAATTTTCAAGTCTAGAAGTATCTGATAATGGATTGGTGGATTCAAATAAAACCGTCGGAATCATTTCCCTTAAAGATATTTCAAATAATAATTATACTATTACACAAAAAGCTAGTAATAATAATTATTTACCCAATACAATTTCAAAGTTAGTTGAGATTAATGATGAAAATCCAATTTCTAGGGTTTTATTTGTAAATAATTTTAATTTTAAATCTGAAAAATCTGCGAATTCTACACCTAATTCTTTCATATATAATGCTAAATTTGTATGTGGTTCTATCAGAGGAGATGAAGGACCCTTACGGCCAGGACACTACGATACCGATATCAGCATTTATAATAAACAAAATTATCCTATTACATTAATTTGGAATACAGTATTTAATAATAGTAATTCGAGTAATTCAATGCTAAATACTGTTAATCCAAAACAATCCATTGGATTAGTATGCAAAGATATAAAACAGCTAGCAAATTTAAATCCTCATGACACCGACTTATTGGAAGGTTTTGTAATAATCCAAATTGATGAAACTAATATCTCTTCTGGAACTAAGCAAAGCTTTACAAATGAACCAGTTAGTATACAGGTATTTTATAGTGCTAATGCACTTGACTCTCTTCCACAACAAACTTTAGTAGAAAAATTTGTTTTTGAAATAAGAAATGATTCAACAGGAAAAATTCCTAAATCATTTGTCAATAAGGACTTAGAAGTATTGACCAGCACCAATCTAAACTCGATTGTTCCACAAGATGTTAAGATCCAAAAAATCTTATCATCAATTTATAATTTGACTGATATAGAAATAAAAAATATGGGAATAGTTATTAAAGAAACAGATCTTGGTGTAGGAAACATGATTGATGATCATGCCATTTCATTATTGAGACTGTCCCCAGAGTAAAAATAATATCTTAATAAAAAAAATTATAATTATTCATTGGTTATTAATACCAATATTTCAAAAATCATAAAGTGTGAGATTTTACAATTATAATAATGCTCTAACCAAACAGCTATTGCTATTTATATTAACTAATATATTTAGAGAAAAAAAGGAATACCATTATCAAAGGTAATACAATGAGAAAATTTTGTCCATCTATAACCACTATAATGAATTATTTGAGATTATTATTTTATTTTGGTGGGAAAATTTCTTGATGTATCTCATTACTTAATTTGTTAAAATAATATTTTATATTTTACTAATTGATATATTTATTAAGTTCTTTGATAAAGATTTAATGACAACAAACTTAACAAAAACTATTTTATAATTTAATATAGGGTATGATATTTTGATGTGGTATTGTTAAATTATAAACTTGTATCAACCATCATTATAAGTACATTTCTCATGAATGTATATCTATACTATGTTAACGCAGATTGGAAAATACCATCAAATACCAATATAAATTCAAATTTTGCTACTTATCGAAACAATTTTCTAAAAATAGATTATCCAAAGAACTGGACATCTACAGAAACTACTGATTCAGTAACATTTGCTCCAGATCGTGATTCAATTGATAAAATAAAAATTAATGTATCTCCTCTTCCAAATGATTCTATATCAATCAAATCCATAGTAGATTCTACACTGGATGAATTCGTTAGGACATTTGATGATTTCGAATTAATTGAATCAAGTCCCCTTTCGAATATCAAAGACCCTAATCACAAACTTGTATATTCTTATCTAGATGAAAATAAAAATAAAATTCAAAACATAGATGTTGGGGTAATCAGAGGATCAAATCTGTATATAATTTCATCAACCGCAAATTATACCGATTATTATCGTAATTTACCAATTTATGAAAGAATACTTACATCTTTCAATTATTATAATGAGCAAGAGTTATTAAATCAATTTTCTTCTAATTTGTTAAAACCTGTTGCTGACTTTGTGCCAATATTGGGTAACTCGTCTAATATTACAATGGTTGAATTCGGAGATTATCAATGTACATTTTGTTCAAAATTCCATAATGAAACACGCCAACAAATTATTAAAAACTTTGTGGATTCAGGTAAAATTAATTTTATATTTAAAGATTATATTGTAAATGATATTCCAACAGATAAAGGTTCTAGTATGGGAGCAGAAGCATCATATTGTGCTGGCGAACAAGGTAAGTATTGGGATTATCATGCAGAATTGTACGATAATTGGAAAGGAGAGGGAACTGGATGGATAACAAATGATAGCCTAAAACAATTTGCTAATAATGTTAAGATACCTAATATGGAGCAATTTTCAAACTGCATAGAATCCAATAAATATTCTACGCTTGTTCAAAATAATGATAATATTGCAAGATCAATGGGATTATCTGGAACTCCATCATTTATACTAATAAAAGACAATAATATTGAAACCATAATTCCAGGAGCATTACCTTATGAAATTTTTGAACAAACACTAAATAGACTGCTTTCCAATTAAGATTACTTTTTAATATTTTTCAGTCTAATACTTTTATTATTAAACGCAGTTCTGAATGAGATATAAGGGACTTTAATCTAATATTATTAGATGAATCTCTTTTATAAAAATAATAGATATAATAATGCCTTTCTTTTCTCTTCTCTTTTGATCTTAACTATTTTTATTTCTTCATTAAATCTAAACTCTAATTTTTCTAAAAGTTTTATATTATACGGATTCATGTTTTCTGATAAATTAACACCAGTCTTTGGAGATCAAATAGAAGCTTCCAAACAACAGGCTATTGAAAAATTTAAAAATCAATTTTGTGGGATCAACTCTAAGCCTAATTCCAATCAGTATGTTAAAGAAATAAAATTGGATAAGGAATGCGAAATGCCATTGGCAATAGCATATGATGACAGTGTTGAAGGGTTATGGTATATTTCTACCAAACAGGGATCGCTTATTTTATACCAACCTGATAGACAAATTTTTACAAAGTATGATATACCTATTTGGCTGTCACGCGATAAACCTATTGACTCCTCCCAAGTTTGGGATCTTAAACTTGATCCATCGAATGAAAATTTATGGTTCACTGACGAAAAACAAAATTTAATTTGGAAATTTAATAAAGAAAAAAAGGAATTTGAACATTTTAAAATTCCAGAAACCAACTTATCTTTTGGTACTATCTATCCTGTTTCAATTGATTTTGATAATAATGGACATATTTTCTTTGCAGGAATTAGATCACATTCATTGTGGAGCGGAAATTTAAATTTAATGAAAACTGGTACATCAGAAGGAATTGCACCAATACCACTTCCAATTGACGATTTTAAAGATTTCGATCCATCTCTTGTCAGCACTGGTTCAATTGCAGTAGATAAAGAAAACAATAACGTATGGGTGTCAGTTCTTGCTTTTGGATATAAAGGCCAAATTTACAAATATGATATTACAAATAAGTCATTTAAAAAATATGACCTTGGAGATCTTCCTTCTCCCGTTGGTATAACTATTGATGAAAAAGGTAGTATTTGGATAAGTGACCATGGTACTAGTATATTTGTAAAACTAAATTCTATTAATAGTTCCTTAACAAAGTTTGTAACCTCTACTGCATCTCCAAAAATTTTTGCTGGAGACAAAATTAATAGTCAAGCATATACTTTACCTTATTGGATGAAAAAGGGACAAAATGACTCTATCATATTTAATGAACATACTGGTAACAAAATTGGAAAATTCTTGCCAGATGAACTCCAACTAGTTGAATATTGGATTCCTTCACAAAATAAACAATTCGGACAATGTAAACCAGATGTACCCGAAAATAGTTGTGGTATTGGAAATGTACTGCAACTTACAGATGAAACTGATAATAAATTAATATGGTTCACTGAATGGAGTGAAAACAAGATCGGTTATGTTAATACTAGTATACCTTTACCTTTTTCAATTAATACAAAGGAAAAGGAAATAACACTTAGTCCTGGGGAAAGTAAAGAAATTAAATTCGAGATTACTGCTCATACTGATTCTTTGCTTCATCCTATATCATCATCTACATTAACTCCAAGCGGTGAATTAGGGACATCTTATGGAGTCTTTAGCGAAAACTCAATAAACTTGAAAAAGGATGAATCAAAAGAAATATCTTTTGTATTTACTCTTTCTAATGATGTTGCTATGGGAGATTATATTTTGATGTTAGGATCTGAAGATGATTTAATATCAATTTCAAAAGCTATTCTTATCAAGGTAATATAAGCTACTAGTGTCAACTTAGAGTAAAAAATTTGAGTCTTCTAAAATGAAATATAATTATGTAATTTTAACTTATAAGTTGAGCAAAGGATAATTCATATTCTTCAGGATCTAAAATGTGAAAATATCTCTCTCCCCATATTCCATCTACTGGTTTATTTTTAATGGTAATTAAACGACGTATATCTTCGTCGTGTTTGAAATAGTCATAAAGAGTATCCACGTTTCTTGAATAAATAATTATTCTACCAAAATTTGTATCACGTCTTAATCCCTTTGTATACTCTAGATTAATATAGGACTTTGAATTGCTGTCATCATCCTTTATTTCAAACGATGTAAATGAACTAATCGGTCCCCCGTAGGATAGACTTAATCCTGGAATTTTTGAATAGAATTGCCATTCATTTCTCATATTTTTAACTTTTAGAGTTACTGCTGATATTTTTTGTACGTTCATATTTCTTATATATATTTATAGGACAATTAGTACTAATTAATATAGTGAATTTTTTACTATAATTTAGACTCAGTAATTTTAAACTTAACAAATCTGACTAATTATTAATATACTTATTAAATGTACTAAATAATAGTATGGGTATAATTTTATGGTTTATTGCCATAGTACTATTTCTAGCTATTATTGGTCTAGGATGGGAAACTTTTTTTACTGGGGTACTGAAGGGTGTCGACAAAATCGGTATTACCCCAGTTCTAAAAAATATCACTGATACTACTAAAGACTCACTTCAAGGCATAATCTCTGAATCGTCTAGGGATACATTAGATAATAATCTCCATTTTAATTCTTAATAATTTATATATTAACAGATTAGATATTCACCATGTTTATTGTCTAAGTAGAATCCATTCTTTTCTTATATCAAAGTCTGTTGGAAACTGTTAAAATCGAGTATGGTTGTTCTTTCTCTGTTAATAATGCGAGTAAGTACTTCTATAGCCGCCTTCTTGTGTAAATATTCATTGTTATTTCCACATCTATATGAATAAGTACAACGCGGACACCCGTCATCATTTTCACATGGACATTCTATAAGGATAGAATGAGCCCTAGTAATGGCTAACTCAAATTTATCAAAGAGACTTTTACTTGCCCCATTACCACCTATACTCCCATCATGAATTACTATCATTCCTGTATCTCCTAATGATATTCCTCCAATGTCCTGTGAAGCTCCTCCTGTTAACATAGTACTTCCTTCAATAAGCACATGTTCAGTGGCATGATATCCACTCGCTTCGATTTTTTCTTTCTCTGACGCCATTTTCAAAATTTCTTTTGGACTTGGCACTCGAAATATGAATCCTTTTGTAGCATAAGTGTAGGTTATAGGATCATTAAAAAAAACTTTTTTCCCTTGATTAATCTCCTTTCCAATCTCAATGTTTGAATATCCTAATACTTTTTTATATATATTTAAAGAACAATACTTTAACGTAATTCCAAAAATTTCTTTTTCTTCAAAAATTTCTATTACTTCTGGATACTCTTCTCTTATAGGTTTGGTATAATATGGATAGTCGATTGGTATTGTATCAATATCCGCAAAATTTCTTTCTGTCTTTTCGTCAAGTATTAATTTTTTTACTTTATATCTTCTTCCTGAAAGAAAGTAAATTGCATCATCGTGTAATTCCTCTAACGCATGTGGTAAGTTTCTATTTCCCACAATTTTACCATTTAAAAGGATATCTACATCATTTCCAATTCCTCTTATACTATAATTTTTTAGTACGTTGTGTTTTTCGGTATTTGGCGTATATTTTCCATTACTAAATATTACTAATTCCTTTCTTTCCAATTTGCTAAGGGTGTCTAAATAATCTTTTGATTCAAGTTTTGAGATAGGTCTATCAAAACACATAGCCAGAATTTGGTTTTCCATTATTATAGGATTAAAAGGATCTATGTATGGTATTTCTTCGTCAACAAAATAGTCTGTAGGATGATTTTTATAATATTGACTTATCGGATCATTTCCCAATGTCAGGAAAGCATATCCTTCCTGGCCCTTCCTGGCTGCTCTTCCTAGCCTCTGTACAAGTCTGTTTATAGGCACAAGATTAGATATAACTGCATCTACATCTCCAATATCTATTCCTAATTCTAAAGTCGGGGTAGAAGAAATAACATCTATCATTCCATTCTTGAAATAATTTTCTACCATTTTTCTATTTTTGGGTAGAAGACCGGCTCTGTGGATACCAATTTTTATTCCTTGTTTCGATGCAGTAAATGCTATCAATTCTGCTGATAAATGAGAATTACTAAAAACTAGAGTTTTGTGGTTCTTGGTAATTTTTTTTATCAATTCACTAACTAATGATTTGTTTGACCTAAGAGAAGGATATATAATAGCAAAATTTGTATCACCTTTTTTTCCTACACCATTCACTATTTCCATATCACGAGAAAATAATAAATCACAAAATTCTTTAACATTTGGTAATGTAGCAGAACAAGCAATTAAGTGCAATTTTTTATTATTTATAATCCTTTCTAACCTTTTAATAATGTAATGAACATTAGATCCAAAAATTC
This sequence comes from Nitrososphaeraceae archaeon, assembly GCA_025924135.1. GTDB lineage: Archaea > Thermoproteota > Nitrososphaeria > Nitrososphaerales > Nitrososphaeraceae > TH1177. The sequence goes on from JAICEO010000033.1 coordinate 9,456, forward strand.
CAGTATATGAATGAACTTCATCTACAACTAAATATTCCAAAGTGTTCAACAATTTTATAAGCTTTGTATTATTCAAAAGATGGTAATGTATGGAATCAAAATTTGTTAATACTATATCTGGAGGAAATTCGTAGAAATTTTGTTTTTCATTTGCATTTACATCTCCGTCAAATATTTTTACTATAATGTCCAAATTATTTGTATATTCCATTATTTTTGATAGTTGATCTCTTGCTAATGCCTTTGTGGGATATATAAAAACAGCTTTTATTTGTCTGGAGGAGAACTTATTTTGATTAGATGAAAATTCAACAATTTTGCTATTTAGTTGATTTTTAAAGTCATATATTTTTTGTAAAATTGGAATGCAGAAGGCTTCTGTTTTTCCAGAAGCCGTTGGTGCAATAATTACTGTATTTTTTCCTCGAAGAATATTGAAAATAGCTTCTTCTTGAAATCTATACAATGATGAAATATTTCTTGACTTTAATTGGCTTAATATTATATCATCTAGGGGTAATTCATCTAATTCCTTTCCTGTAGCTATTTTAGATTCTTTCAATTTTATAACATCAACCACATAATCTAAATCTGAAAATAATATTTCATTGATAAGGTTATCATTGATTTTACTTTTTTCAAGCATTTTTATAATTTCTTTTCTAGACCGCACTAATTTTTCCTTTTCCAGTACTACTTTTAAGTCCTCAAAAACAGTAGCATAACCATTATCAAACCTGTCTAAAAACTCTAAATACGTTTCGTCCAAGTTATTATAAAATGGTAAAACTGAACATACTTGACATTTTTCACAGGTAAATAATAATCTGCCATCGAAAATTCTGTTTACTTTCAATGAATTTAATGAGCTACAATTAGGGCATCTATACTTCTTCACATTCCTAAAATATAACTAACATAATAAATTGCTTATCTAGTCTTATCTTCTACATTTATAAGATCGTCTATCTATAAATTTTTGAGTATGATTGATAGAAACTATCAAAAAAAAAAATTCTAGTTGAAAAATTTATAAAGAAAAATAAAAAAACTGATCATAGTGTTATTTTAAATGAAATTAATGTGGATTATGATACACTTATTCGAATAATATCTGATCTTAGAAAAGAAGGTCGAATAAAATAAAAATATTTAGCAGGATTTGTTTACTAGTAATAATTAGCTTTTATGTACTACTCTTAAATTTTTATTTATAATTTTTATCTTTAAATGAAGAACTTACTATTGGATTGATTAAATAAGGAAAAGTATGTTTTAACCATACAGCAGATCTAACAAAAAATGGAACAACGATTTCAATTCTTTTAGAATATGCAGCTTTAAGTATAGCTTTTGAAACGGTTTTAGGATCAAGTACATAACCTAACTTGTGAGGCATTTTACCTCTAAATGATTCATTGTCAAAGAAGTTAGTTTTTACAGCAATTGGGCTAACCACTGTAACCCCTACATTTGTATGTTTTAATTCATAGGACAAAGATTCAGAAAATCCTAACATTGCAAATTTAGATCCACAATAAGCAGCCATACATGGAATTCCAAAACTAGCTGCTAAAGAAGCAACATTTACTATATGACCTCTCTTATTTTTTATCATGGAAGGTAAAAATGATTTAGTAAAGTAAATCATTCCCAAATAATTCGTTGATGTAACTTTTTCAATGTCTTCTATTGTCTGGTCAATCACCTTTCCATAAATTCCAATTCCTGCATTATTAACTAAAATATCAATAGCTCCAATTTTTTCCATAATAGTTTGTCCTATATCATAAACCATTTTTTTGTTTGAAACATCACATGAATATATTTCTACATTGCAATCTGGGTTTAAGTTCTTTTTTACTTGATTCAATTTCATGATATTTCTCGAAATCAAGATAACGGTCTTAGCTCCATTATATGAAAAATCAACTGCGGCTTGTTTTCCTATCCCAGAAGAAGCACCGGTTATTGCGATTATTTGATCTTTAAATTTCATTTATATTATTCAATATTTACACAGTTAAAAAAGTTCTAGTATTATAGTATGATTACAATATTTGTGTGTATACATTAAAATGTTAATATAATTGGTAGGGAGGGAAATATATTTTGTTTACTTTACTTCAATATTATATTCATATTTTAAAGGTTCTGGTAAAAAGGTATTGTCAAAATCTATTCCGGTTATCTCTGTAACCACACGATATTTTCCTGGATTACTAAAAACTGATCCATCAATTTTAATAGGACTACCAAAATCGGATACATAACTGGCTGAAAGCGAGTCATAATTTGCATTTATATTATATCCTTCTATTGCTTTATTATGAAATTCTAATTTAATTTCTCCATTATGTCCGTGAAGGTTTGCAGTGAACATATTTTTTTCTTCATTATAAATGCTTACAATATAGGTTACATGTGAAATATTATTTCCTGTCTTATTATCAACCAATGCAAAATTAATTACTGCCTTTCCTGCTGCTGAATCTATTTTTGGGTTATTGAAATTTAGAAAGAGTTCTCTATCTCCTACAATTGAAGATGGAAGATTATGGCCGTGTAGCATTTGTCCATAAGACTCTTTAAGAATATTATGATCAATTGTTAAAGATATTAAACTTAGAAATGCTATTGATAAAAAAAATCCTACCATAAACATGTGATATACATGTGTAAGTTTTTTATTCAGCTCCATATTTGCTAAAAAATACAAGATTCAATATTTAAAGTTTAAACTTTATTTTATTATTTTTAGAAATATAAAAGATTTATATGAATAAATATGCTAGATTGTATCTAAACGGTAATCGGTACCATTCGAACAATTAATCTTTAACAACTCATCATCATCTAATTCTTTAGATAAAAAAATTCATCATCTTTACTTCCTGTATTTAATTTATTATATCCCTTACAGCAATTTTATTGTTCAATACATTATTCTTTTGTTGATGTATAAAATGAATCGAATTAAAATTCAAAAAAGGAGATGTTGTTTTTACGACTAAACAATAGAGAAAATATTTTATAATCAATAAATGGAAATGAATTATATTACTCTGCAATAGACAATAAATGTACTTAACAGAATCTATTAGATCGACATCGAGGAAAAATATGAATATTACTCAAGTGGACTTTATTAGCACTGTCTATAATTGTTCAATTCTAGAGTGTATTTGGTATTTGTTTCAGTTTCTTTTTAGGTTATATGAACAATTAATTTTGTCAAGAAAAATTTAAAATATAGAAAATTTATCTTTTGGATAGCAATAAAAATTGAAATGGGTTAGGCCAATAAAATGGCCTACCCAATTGTGATGACTTGGCTGGGATGGATCACATAGGGTGAGGTTGCAAATATGTTCCCCATCTACAAATTAGTGATTAAATTATTTAAAATTTTTTCTCATCGGATAATTTCATTCGTAAATAAGCGCTAAGTTAAATCATAATTTTTCGGCGCCGAAAAAATGGAAAAACAATAGGTTTAAAACTAATAAAATAGAGTATAATTTTAAAATTTAATGTTAGAAATTCTATTATATAATATATCTTTATCATTATTCCAAAAGTCAAAATTCTAATTATATATTTATTTTACTTTTAAAAAAATTTAATCTTATCTCGGAAAAGTTTAACAAAAATATATGCATAAACCACTTGAACTAAAAAAATTATCGATTCCAAGTTAGATTGATAAAAAGAATTAATTATTTTTCGAAATTATAATTTCTTTATAAATTAAGTTTACAATATTTATACTACTATTAATTATCAGGAAATATTTTATCTATTTATAAAGAACAAATTTTCATATTCCCCAACTTACTTTTTTAGTGGGAAAAATTTGTATAAACGGTGCCTCTTTTTCATTCCAAGGATCTTTTTTAACCCATTCAAATTTATTATAAAAAATCTTAAAAAGTTTTACAAATTCTTGTCCACTCTCTATAATACTTGCTATTCCATTAATATAAATTCCCTTATTTCCTTCTTTTTTATTATAAATATCAATTATGAGTGATACTCGTTTATTTACCTTCACATTATGGAACGTTTGGGTTGTATAATCTGTAGCAAAAAAAATAACTCCCTTCCCATAAATATAACACACTGGAATAACATGAGGAATATTGTTTTTAGAAGTTGCAATTCTGCATATTTCATTATCTTTAATAAACTTTAATTCCTTTTGTGAAAAAATTTTCATAATCTTAGTTAACTTGAATTAAATTTTATTTTTATTTATAGTTTAACAAAAAATATAAAATTTATTATTATTATAATAATAAGATTATTTCTTTATATTTTAAATATTGTTGGTTCAATAGATCCTCTATGTCCTCAAATAAAATTAAATGTTTGCATATTCTTGTAAAAAAAAATAGTGAAGCATTAATGGTACTTGATAGATTAAAAAATGGCGAAAGTTTTACAAATTTAGCAAAAGAATTATCGATGGATAAAGCAAGTGGTAAAAGAGGAGGTGACTTGGGATTTTTTAGAAAAGGAATGATGGTTAAACCATTTGAAGATGTTGCATTTAGGTTAGAAAAAGGTCAAATTTCTGACCCTGTAAAAACTGAATTTGGTTATCACATTATAAAAAGAATTAGTTAACAAATCATTAACTTCCTCTTTATTATATTATAGACTAGTTAAAGGAAAATTTTTCAGGGAAGATTAGATATTACTTAAGTAGAAATTTAAAAAGACTATCTAATCGTTATATTTTGATGGACGAAATTAAAGCAATGAAATAAATCCTAATTTCTCAACTAGATACATTCTTCTTCAAAAGGTACATGAATCATATGGATTTTATAGTCATAACTTCATCAAAACATACGAAATATCTTGTGTTATTTACTCTGGTTTTAAAGAAAAACCTTCTTCACATCAATTAAAAATATTCTGATGGGATAAATTTCATCTGTGAAAAGATTATCTTTTCTTAATGCTCATTTTTTTTGGAATCCTATTTTTTTGCCAATTTCTATATTTAAGTTTCTTGTTTGTTGAAAAATAGTCAATAATCTTGTTATTTCATCTCAGATTTATATAAAATATCATCAAAATGATTAGTACTGTTTATTAAAAAAGAGCGAAAAAGTTTGTAATATAGGATTTCTATGTTAATTAAGTTAGACAGACACAATTTATCACATAATATGAATAGTAAGTTTATCTATAACGATATTCTACATAACTTTATTATAATCTTAATATTCACGTTTATAATAGTTATAAGGAGAATATGATATTAAAAAGGACCTGCTTTGTTTTTTTATTTTTAATGACTTTTACATTAGGTTTTAGTTATATAAATATGAATTATCAACCTATATTTGCTCAAGTGTTTGAGTTTCAAGAAGACGATTATTTTGATGTTGACGAACAGGATAAGAGATCCTCAACAGATACAAATGGAAATTCATACTCGGATACAGATGATGAGGAAAATGCAAATACAAATGGAGATGATGATGAAGAAGATGATGATTCTTCAGAAAAGAAATCTTCTAAAAAAAAGAAAAAAGGCTCTGAATATATGGATCAGCCAAATTATGGTATGAGTGACGGTGATATTCAGAAATACTATGTTCAAAAATATGATTTAAACGGTAAATTTCTTGGTGGCTTCGGATCCAAGGGTAACGGCGATGGTCAATTTCTCCATGCTCATAACATAGCAGTAGATTCACAGGGAAATATCTATGTAACAGATGAACAGAGAATGGATGTTCAAAAGTTTGATAGGGAAGGTAATTTCTTATTATCGTGGGGTGCTCCTACTGACGAAAATCTTTTCTCACATAAAATGGAAGATGTAAATGTTGACAAGGAAGGAAACGTATGGGTAGTTAACTGGGGTCCCGGAAAACTAATGAAATTCGATCCTAATGGCAAATTATTAATGACTATTGGGAAAAAAGGAAATGGTCCTGGAGAATTTAACAGACTTTGGGGTGTAGCATTTGATTCTGATAATAATATCTATACTAGCGAAAAATATGCTTATCGTATTCAAAAATTTGATCCCGAAGGTAATTTTATTAAACAGTTTGGAGAGTATGGAGAAGGCGATGGCCAATTTAGACATTTACACGCAGTCGCTATTGATGCTAAAGATAATGTATATGTAAATGACGAGGATAATGGTGCTGTAACGAAGTTTAACAAAGATGGTGAATTCATTACGAACTGGGGATCTGTTGGAAAAAATGAAGGTCAATTTGATGAACCGCACGGAATTGACTTTGACTCTCATGGAAATGTATATGTAGTTGATACCCAAAACAATAGGATTCAGGTTTTTACATCTGATGGTCAATACTTAAAGAGTATTGGAAAATCGGGTTCTGGACCAGGTGAATTCTTACTGATACATGATCTTGATATTGATGATAATGATATAATACATGTACTAGATAGTAGAGACGCACATCCAAATAAAATAAATTAATAAATTGACTTGTGTAATTAAATTCAAAAAATTTAATTGATTAAAGATATTAGAACAAAATTCTTTTTTTCTTGTTAAAAAGTATTTTTGGTTACATTATCTATTTTAATTTAAACACTATTTAGATTGATATTTTTTTTGTAATGAAGACTTGTAATTTGATCTACACTATAAAAGAAGGTCTATAAATTTTCAAGTAATATTGTTCATCCTTACATGTATTTAATTATCATTATAATATGATATCTAACAATAAAGTTACAACAATATTGTTCTAAATACTGGAAATATTATATCTTGTATAGAGAAAAATTGTCTTTTAAATATATTTAAAATATTCACCTTTAAATAAAGTGGTCTAAATTATTTAGTGACTAGATTTGAAAGTTATCTTTCAAACAATTTTTTAGTATTATAGATGTACTTTAATAAATTATAAAGTTTAAATATAACCTATTATAGTAATAATTTCCTTGATTTATATAAAATACGAAAATTTTATAAAATTAATGTTATATCAAGAATATAGTGATGAATTTTAGTGAATGAAGCATATATTTTATTAAATATTGATTATAAACAACAACAAAGCATTATTGAAACAGCAAAAAAAATATCCTGTGTTAAGGAGGTAAAATCTGTATATGGGATTTATGATATTTTAGTAATTTTAGAATCGTCTGATATACAACAAATAAAGAATTCTATAGATGAGCATCTTTACAAAATAGAAGGTGTCAATAACCTTACATCATTGATTTCGGTGGGATAATTGACCAACGACTATGAAATTATTGTAGTTGGTGCCGGACCAGCAGGGTTATCAGCAGGTATTTATATTGCTCGTCAAAGGACTTCATGTCTAGTTATATCAAAAGACCTTGGCGGTCAACTAAATCTAATTCCACGTCTTGAAAACTATCCTGGAACTATTATGTCTAGTGGCCCCTTACTTGCTAGAACCTTAGAAAACCAATACCTTACGTTTAAAGGAGAAATGATATATGATACAATAGAACGGATAGATGAATCTGAAAATGGGTTAACAATTAAAACTAATAGATCAGAATATACCTGTAAAGCTATAGTTTTAGCACCTGGTAAAGTACCAAATAACCTAGGAATTGCAAATGAAAATGTATTTGCAAATAAAGGAGTCCATTACTGTACTAAATGTGACGCACCCTTTTATCAAGATAGAGTTACAGCTACTGTAGGAGTAGGCGGTTATCTTCTTGAATCTGGAATTCTCCTTTCGAGGATGGCCTCAAAGGTTTATTTAATTTATAGGGGAGGTGCTTTAGGAGGCGACAAAGAGATAATATCTTCTATAGAAAAAAAAGAGAATGTTGAATTGATTCCTAATAGTATGATTAAAGAAATTCATGGTAATAACACTCTTCAAAAAATTGTTATTAAAGATAGCCAAGGTTTAGAAAAGACACTTAACGTTGATGGTTTATTCATTGAGATGGGATCAAAAATCAATTTGGATTTCGTAAAACATCTTGTTAAAGTTAATGCAAAAGGTGAAATAGAAGTAACAGAGGGTGGAAAGACAGTACATCCAGCGATCTTTGCCGCTGGCGATGCCACAAATATTTTATATAAGCAAATTGTGGCAGCGTGTGGTGATGGAGCAGCAGCCGGACTTTCTGCTTTTAATTATATTGAGAAAATGAAAGGTAAACCAGGAATTAGATCTGACTGGAAAAAGACTATTGGAGATACTGTTTTTCACTACTGAATAAAAAAGAGAGAACTTTAAATTTAATTAATTTCACGACGCTGATTAATATAATATATTTTTTTATATTAATTACCGCATAATCCATTACTATTGGAATCGTTTGTATCAATAATAGAAGGCTATGGTCAATAGATGTATATTATCTACAAAAGTTCAAAATTATAGCGATATTAAAATAATAGGATTATTATTATTACATTTTAGTATGATTTATGTTTTTACCTAAAAAAGTGAGATAAGAGTAATTGTGATTTAACAGAAATATTTCTAAAAAAATTGGTAGGGATATTTTATTTTGTAAGACTCATGTTGCAAATAATATAACTATATAAATTACAATAAAGATACCGATAAACAAACCTGTACCTTTAAGCATATTCCCTAATGAAGACTCTTTTTTTATATTATTGTCTTTGGTAGATATAGCCATTAAATTATATTCTAAACTCATAGTAATAAAGGTATAATATGCTAAAGTTTATAATTATTTGAAAATAACAGTTTTAAAGTTCAAATCTATTGAATATACAATGATAATTATTACAAGTTATGTATTTAATGGATAAAATATATACATATATTAAATTCAATGATTTCTT
>JAICEO010000034.1 GCA_025924135.1 Nitrososphaeraceae archaeon
AAATATCTTTGATGAATACTTAATTCTTTATATTAATAAAAGTCATTGTACTAATAGTAATAAGACATTCTAATAAAATATATTGTAATAATAACAATGTAAAATATTCGTGGATGTCTTATTAAAATCTATATTAAAACGAATAACTCCATTAGTTATTGGTGGTACTATTACAGGCATAATTTTAATTTATTTCTTAGGACTTTTCGTCTCTATTGTATTGAATAATATTATATGGTTAATTATTTCGACTTTACTTTACAAATATCATTGGAAAATGAATGGTTTAGAAGATATCTTAATTCTTTATATTGTTATCTTTTCTAAATTAAAAAAAGAAAAGAACAAAGAACAACATTCTTAGTACTTACTCAGACATAACGTTCCATGATAAGGTTAGATGATATTTACTTTTTGGGGGAATTTCAAATTGTCATTCATTTATACAATTTTTGTCTTTAATTTTTAGCATATTATTTATCACATAAAATAAATGTAATACAATAAAAATTATATTATAATTAATAAGCAGTAGCTTCGTGCTACATGTTAAATAAGATTTTTATTGGTATTTATACATTTTAGTTAAAGAGCGATGATAACAATTTTAATTTGTAAACGTGCAAAGATATTTCATTATCTATAAGATAGAATTGCAGATTACATCATTTATTATTGTCTATTAAACAGATGTAGAGTTCTTAATATATTGAAACATTTATGTGACTAATTTTTTATAACTATATTCTATTATTAATTTCGAGCTGAAAAGATAAATCAATTAATTATATTTGTTAAATATACGTCTTCTATATTCCAGTTCCTAATGTTTTCTTTATTATACTACTCTATCTATAATAAGGTTATAAAAATAGGACTAGCCAATCGTATTATAATCTGAGTTCAATTATAACAGTACAATATTAATAAGGAAAATAATCTATTAATATAAATGCGTTTTTTTATACGATCATGCCTTGTGATAATTGGTTTATGTATTTTGCTCGATATTAGTTTATTAAATTATAATAACACTTTTCAAATTCCAATTTTTTTTAAAACAGAAGCATCTATATTGGATACAAATAGATCATTAAATATACAACAAAATCAACCATTACAACAACAAAATCAACCATTACAACAACAAAATCAACCATTACAACAACAAAATCAACCATTAGATGACAATTTGATAATCGGTTCCTTTGGTAATGATCGAATAACAGGTACTCCAAATGATGATATCATAGTTGCATTATCTGGTTCAGATACTGTACATGGGTTAACAGGCAATGATAAAATACAAGGAAATGAAGAAACAGATCAATTATACGGTGATGATGGAGACGATATAGTCCAGGGAGGAAGTGGCAGTGATCTTTTGTATGGAGAGGAAAATAATGATGTCATAGCTGGAGGAGTAGATGATGATTATTTAATAGGAGGTAACGGAAACGATAAATTATATGGAGATGTTGGGGATGATATCCTTTCTGGTCTAAAAGGCGCAGATTATTTTGATTGCGGAGATGGAGTAGATGTTATAATTGATTTTAGTTTAAATGAAAGTGATGATACTGCAGGAAACTGTGAAGAAATTCAAAATAATTAACTTAGAGATACTTAAAACAAATTTAATGAGATATGATTAATTTTTACGATATTCTCTATAATTATGTATATGGAATATATTTTACTTTGTTGTTTTATCTAAACAAATTATTTGTGTTAGTTATAAAATGAATGAGAAAAAGAATAATATATACACAATAAAAAAAATAATAAGAATTATAATAATAAATCAGCAGAAACTTATAAAGCTACGGCTTTTCAATTAACGTATCAGTCTCACTCTACTGAAAAATGAATTAAAGTTGACTAATAAAAAGAGGGATGAAAATACGAATAGTGATATGGTTGTAATGGAATTAAAAAATATAACCAAAATATTTGATTCACCTGCAGGAGAATCTGTTGTTCTTAAAGATATTAATTTTAAAATTAAGAGAGGAGAGTTTATATCAATTGTTGGACCTTCAGGTAGTGGCAAATCTACACTACTTAATATTATAGGTGTCCTAGATAAACCAACTTCAGGAGAAGTTATTATAAATGGATTTAATATCCTGTGTCTTAATGAATCTGAAATTGCACAAATGCGAAATAATTTAATTGGATTTATTTTTCAATCTTTTAACTTAATTAATAGAACTAGTGTTCAAAAGAATATTGAAATACCTGCCATAATCATGGGAATGAAAAGAAGCTTACGTCATTATCGTTCACAAAAGTTACTAGAACTATTAGGAATAAAAGATAAGGCAGAATACAAACCCATGAACCTTAGCGGTGGGCAACAACAAAGAGTTGCTATAGCACGTGCTTTAATTAATGATCCAACAATAATTTTAGCCGATGAACCAACCGGAAATTTGGATACCAAAACGGGTCAGGAAGTTTTTGGTTTACTTAAAATGCTTACAAAAAAATATAAAAAAACAATTATTATTGTAACTCACAATCAAGAGATAGCATCAGAAACCGACAAGACTATTTTTATAAGAGATGGAAAAATAGAAAAAGAAATTATTAATTAAATTGGTAATCAAAATTCTTGTTAAACATATAAAGACAAATGTGAAAAACCTTAATATTACATATTTGAGAGTAGAGGAAATGAAGACAATAAAATTATGACACTTACTTTTTTCATTCTATTTTCTTCCATATTATTTTTGTTATTCCTTTTGGTAATTTTTATAAACCCTAATTTTTTAATCCTGGAAAATGGGTATGCTCAAAAGAAGCCACTTGATGATAGAAGCCCCTCATTTCTAGAAGCATATTGGACAAATAAACCCATAACTCCATCTCAATCTCCAAGAGATAGTAATTCCATAAAGGTTGAAGTTGGTCCAGGAGAAGGCCCATCAACTCTTGCAGTTATATTGGTCAATACTGGGAGATCAGAGATAACTGGAATAACAGGAGATTTAACATTGCCAGAAGGCTTTAAAGCAATAAGAGGTGAAAATAATGTAAAATCAGAAAATATTTCTGTTGCAAGCTATAATTCAATTGTAAAACCTGGAGAGAGTTTTCCGCTCTATTTTACTTTTGGAGTCTTAAATAATACAAAGGTTGGTCCTTATTACGGATCTCTGAAAATAACTTATTCAAAGGTTCTTGAAACCGGACAAATTGTGTCAAATATCACTGTACCTTTCCGTCTTTCAGGCAAAGTAATTCTAGATGTAATATTACAGAAACAAAATTTAATTACTAACACACCAAATTATTTACCAATTTTATTATATAACAAAGGATCTGCAGATGCAAATGGAGTAATTGTTACCATTACCAATATTTCTGGTGGAACTACAACAATAAATAATAAGGACCATAAAAATACTGAGAAAAGCATTATTGATGACAATCCAATACTTTATAATAATTCTGAATTTAATAATAATAGTAATAATAGTAATCACAACAATGAGCAGAATAATCTTGGTAATAGTAATTTTACTATATCAAATACTTCTGTTCACACTGATAAAAGTATTTTAACAAACCAAACATCACAAACAAAAATCTATGATAAATCCACTCATAATCAAGCTACTACATTTAATGTAGAGAGAATATTAGCGAATAGTACTGCATTAATTACTCCAGTCATATATCCTGATTATTCTACTGGTGGAACTATCCAAAATATGAACTTAAAGATAGATTATAATGATCCTTACGGCAACAAAAAGTATTTAGAAAAATCTGTAGGATTAATAATATCTCCCAATCCTCCAGAATCTGTTTTGAGGATAGAGGACGCTAGAAATATCTTAGATATTAATACTACTAGCAGTAGTAATGAGGTACTAACTTCTAATACTATAAAAAAGGATACACTCATGCTCCGAGCTGGAATGATTGAAAGTGTTAAAATAATTGTTTCCAATAATGGGAATGAAGAACTAAAAAATGTTGTTTTCTCTCTTAAATCCGAATCAGATTCTGTTAAACTTCTTGGCGACACAAGGTGGACATTAAATTCTATAGAACCATTCTCAGAAAGAGAATTATCAACACAGATTTTTTCATCAGAGGAAGTAATAAGTAAGCCTATTTCTTTTATATTAGATGCTGAATATATTTCAGGAGGAAAGTCTAAAAAAGATTCCCTTTCTATAGGAGCCTACATACAAGGACAAATAACAATAAGAACCTACGATGTAGCTATCGAAAATATAGGAGGAGTTTTAAATTTAGTTGGCAATTTGTTAAACGAGGGCAACACGGTAGCACTTTTTACTACTATAGAGATCATAAATAATAATAATTATAGTAATAAAATTTCATCTAAACTTACGTCAAAAACTTCTATGAGTGAAGATGAAGATTTGGTAAAACAACTACCTTTGCAAAGTTTACCGTCTCCCCAATATCTAGGAGACCTTACAGAGAATTCACCATTACCGTTTAGTATTCCTATTGATATTAAATCAAATACAGAAAATGGCAAATATATGACAAATTTAAAAATAAATTATAAAGATGATTTGCGAACAGAACATGATTTGGTTTTAAACGAAACGGTATATTACAAACCTTTAGAAATGGATCAGACTAACGCAAGGGATAAGAGTAATAGTAATAATATTTTAGGTTTTCCTCTATCTAATATTATTACTATGATAATTGTTATTTTCATTTTATCTATTCTGATCATTATTACTATAATATTTGTTATATTTACTATCAAAAAGAAAAAAAACAAAAAATCAAAATTCTATGATTCTTTAAAGTATCAAGATAACGATATGGAGAATTTTTTAAGTGACAAAAAAGATGAAAGCAGTTGAAAGCAATTAATAAAAACTAAAAGTTATTACGATGTTTTTACCTTCATAAATTAAATAAAGGATAAAGAAATTCGAAATGGATTTTAAAGAAATAATACTCTTATCGCTTGATGCTATTAAAGAGAGAAAAACCAAATCCTTACTGACAATTGTAATGGTAATGGTGGGTAGTAGTCTTATGATTGCCGTTAGTGGAATGGGTGCTGGATTTAGCGAATTTTTTAATAAACAAACAAGCAATCTTGCAGGTAATATTATGTTTATAAATCCCGCACCGCAAACACAAAATGGGGAAACTGGCCCTGGCGGAGGCAATAATGCAGCACCTCCTCCTGTTGCAAAAATTACCCTCAATTCTGCAGTAGCAAAAAGATTAAGTTCACTTCCATTAGTAAAAGAAGTTATACCTTCATATCAATCTCAAGTAACTATTGAATCTAAAGGTGAGTCAAAAGATTTTGCTATATTTTCTTTAAATCCACAAAAATTACGCATTATAGCTCCTACTTTAGAATATGAAGAAGGCTCGGTGGTGAGCTCCAATGATCCTTCAGCCATGATCGTATCCAGCGATGTAGCTTTTCCGCCTGGCGAATCCACACCTTTTTTATCATTGGGACAAACTGTACAAGTATTGCATTCTTTTGTGGATCCAATAACTGGAAACAGGGAGATTGAAACAAAAAGTTTTGTTATTAGAGCAATAATAAAGCAATCTGGAAATCCTAACATTGACAAAGCTGTAATCATTAATGGACAAATAGGAAATACACTTCTTCATAAATCTGGCAAATTTGACGCGTTAATAGTAGTAGCTCTATCTCCTGATAATATAGATAGCATTGAGATTGAAATAAGAAAACTTTACGGAAATGATATAGGTATTACTACCGTAAAAGCTCTTATACAGACGATTAAAGAGTTTACCGGTGGATTAAGTGCTTTTCTATTAAGTATTGCAATTGTATCATTAATAGTAGGAGCGGTTGGAATAATAACAACCCTATATACTTCAGTAATAGAGAGAACTAGAGAAATAGGAACATTAAAAGCTATTGGAGCACGAAATTTTGATATTTTAACTCTTTTTTTAGTAGAGGCATTACTTATTGGGATTCTAGGTGCAACCTCTGGTTTGGGAACGGGTGTAATACTAGGATATATTCTGAATACAGGATTCAGTTCTAATAGCGGGGGAAATAATTCTGCTCCAGTCTTTTTAATAACTGATATGACAAGAGTTTGGCTTATTACAGTAGGATTGAGTTTTTTGGCTGGATTGTTTCCCGCTTTCAAAGCATCACGTTTGCTACCGATAGAGGCTTTGAAGAGAGAATAAAATTATTATAAAAATTTTTGCTAAAATAAGAAAATGTTTATGTTAGAATCTTGAATGGTAATAGGTATATAGTTTTAGTATTTATCACATTTGCCACATGGACTATAAATAAAAATTGGTATTGTTTTTGCAATGTTATAATGAGAAAAAAGCGAGTTTTATTTTAGATAGTAATACTTTCTTCATAATTAGAAACTTAATGACGACAACGACGACGAAATTATTTATATTAAAAATTAAAGGGAGTTTTTCTATTTTAATTGTATTAGTCTTTAATTATCAATGGTTTTCCCCAAATCATTGACATCAATTTCATCCTTTGAGGAGCCAATCCCAAATGCTTCAAGTTGAGATTGAATTTTATTTGGTTGGGTAAAGATATTCATGTCACCATGATTATTTAATATTACTTCACAATTACCGGATTGAGTATCACCTTTATCAGGATCAAAATCTACGATAATATCATTTCCATCACCACAATCAAAGAAATTTACTCCTTTGCCTCCTATTAAAACATCGTCACTTAAACCTCCATAAAGTTCGTCATCTCCATTTCCTCCTACTAATAAGTCAGCTCCCTCACCAGCTTGAAGTATGTCAGTATCTGGTCCACCGTAGATTTTGTCGCTTCCTTGAGATCCCAAAATCTTATCATTTCCTTCATCACCATAAAGTTCGTCATTACCTATAGAGCCCTGAATAACATCATTTTTCTCAAATCCTCTAACGATATCACCATTTCCGCAGGCTGAACCCAGACCTGATGCACTCGCAATTGCAGGGCATGCAATAACTACATCATTACATTTGGTTCCCAAGGTAATAGGCCGAGTTCCTACTATAATATTCGAATCTTTGGAACTACAATTATCATCACTATCATTCCTTGCCTGAGCATTTAATAAAAAATGATTATTAAAAGCTGAGGCTGAAAATGACCCCAAGATTATCAAGCCAATAAACAATAAAATAGTATATTGCAACGGAACAAAACTTTTTCCGCCAGAATTATTGATTAACCCTCGGAAATTCATAATAATGATATTAACTTCCTTATTAATAAATAAAAATTTTTTAAATATATAAGTAGATTCTGTAAGAAATTTCGAAATTTTTTTCCTGCTCCTCATTCACTCTATTACTACAGTAATCTTGCAATATGAAATAATAATGATAATAATAATAAGAATAATAATAAGAATAATTGTTATGGTAATTAACAAATAGGCATAGACGAATTGAAAAATATGATTACTCTATAATTGGTATTTGCTCTAAATTTTCTCTCAAGCTAGACAAATAAAGTTTCACTCAAGATATACAGACCGATTTGTATTAGATATATAACAAATTCTCCAAAACAACTTCTAATAATTTTGATCAATATCCAACTGAAATTATAAAATAGGAATTTCTATATTTCATAAAAATAGAAAAACACTAACCAGGATAATCTCATAGTCCAGCTAGTCTCTCATATACAGAATCCTCATTATCATAAACTATAATAATATAAAAGATATCCTTTAGAGTACGTAAATATGAAGGATCAGTTAAAATTTGTTGTACATGGTAGAAAAGAAGGCAATAAATTCGTCCTAGATACAATTACAAATTATATACTAAAGAGTCTGGAATAATTTGATGGTAAAACTATAATAGTAACATTTGAAATGCCGATAACAACCACAATAAAAATGGAGAGTTCCAATTTAATTAATTAACTAATGTAAAAAAATAGAATACATAGCTAATGGTAATGAATTAGACATATATCTTTAATTTGATTAATTATATTTCAAAAATGGACATGTATATATAACATTTTATTAAATTTTTTTGGAAAAAAATCCTTGTTTATAATTTTCTTTATTGATAAATAATAGATACATATATAAACTGCTAGAGTGTAATAAATCTATACTTTACAAAGTAATGTACATATCCTAAAAAAGACAACAAATATGTCTGTCAACAGGACAATTTGAAGGTTTTTTCACTGAGCCATTAGAATTTTGTAAAATAAAAATAACACAGGGTCATATAGGAAGTGTAAAATACGTAGCTGGATGGGATACCGGTGACAATTTAATAGATGAAAGTTTCGCCTCATATTTTCAAATTCCTCAGGCAGAACTTGAATTAAGGTTTAACTACAGGTATATCAGGCTTTGATAGGTAGTAGCTTCTATAAGTGCTACCAACGGAAGAATACTTGTTTCAAGTGCAATTTGTTTTTATAATCCGCCATTGAGACCATAACAACCTCATCTAGTTTATTTTTTTAATTACTAAAATTAACTACAAAAATAAAAATCATTTTATCTTTTTAACAAGTTACGAATAATTCTATTTTTATATCTTAATCTGTTATTGTTTCATTTATTTTCTTGAACGGTATTATACTTAGTTTCTTCTCCTTCAACATCGACATTTTCACTATAATCTTATGTATCATCAGGATTTTTTCATGCTAATGAAACCTCATAGTTTTTCATTTTCACTTTGTCTCCAGTCTTCTCATCTATCAAAATAGGGAATGGAGATTTTACTCTTGGTTTTAGAATATCTAGATCTGCATAATTATATTCAGTTACTATTAAACAAAATATAGAAATAAAATTATAATACTAAAAAAATGGTTTATATAGATACTCATATTCGAAACCGATTACTTCATCAATAACTTATCTTTTTATTTCTTCCACATTCAAATAGTGTAAAGCAGGGTAAAAGGAAAATACATAAAATTGAATTTTTTAAAATCTCTCTTTTTCTTGTTTAATTAAAGGAATAATTTTTTCCATTATTATTTCATCAAAATTATTTTCCTCAAAATCCATAGTTAAAATTAAATAATAATTTTCATTGATGGGAATTAGAGATCTGCTCAATTTTGTATATCTCCTAAACGTATAAGTTAATTCACCTATTTTTGATTCGATTTTAAATCTTGTTTTATGTCTAATGATTGTATTAATTGCAAATTCGTGATTTTCATTTATAGTAAGAAGAGGCTTCAAACCCTCTCTAACTCGTTCATTTATTATAATGCCATTTTGATCCGTTATTCCTACCCATCTTATAGACCCGTCAGAATTCAATACTCTTTTGGTAAAAGCATAAAGGAATTTAGTCTTATCAATATCATCACCATCATTCCCGTTTGCAGACATATTTTTGTATATTATTAAGTAATGTTAGATTGTAATAAAAAAGTTATTTGAATAAATATAATTAAGAATGATATCTAATCAGTAAATTTTTACCAATTATTCATTATTAAGAGAATAGGATAACGATGACAAATAAGTAAAATAAAGGAATATGGTGGATATTTATTTAAATGAGCACTATAATCTTCTTCCTAGAAAAAATACTATATTCATATTTTAAAATAACAAACAAAAAGAGATTAGTAAAGTCTGTTAGGAAATGTTTCGACTACTACTATGCGTCAAATTTTTGTACTTGATATTTGTGACATAAATATAGAGAAAACATAGAATGAATGACTTGACTAAGAAATTTTACCAATTGGCTCCTGATCTGACAATATGCCGAATAGTCAATGGCATGTGGCAGGTTGCAGGTGGACACGGGTATATAGACCATGAACTTGCAATCGCTGATATGATGAAATATCATGATGCAGGTTTTACAAGTTGGGATCTAGCAGATATTTATGGTCCAGCAGAAGATTTTATTGGAGACTTCAGACATAGGTTATTGATACTAAAAGGAAAAGAAGAACTTGAAAGAATTCAGGCATTAACAAAATGGGTCCCCCAACCAACAAGAATTACACGTTCTATCGTTAAGGAAAACATAGAAAGATCGCTTCGCAGAATGAGTGTTACCTCTCTTGATTTAGTACAATTCCACTGGTGGGATTATAACAATCCGTATTACCTTGATGCTCTAAAATACCTATCTGAACTCCGCGATGAAGGAAGAATCAGGCATATAGGCCTTACAAATTTTGATACTGAACGTATACAGATCATGATAGATTCAGATATACAAGTTGTATCAAATCAAGTTCAATATTCAATTATAGATCGTAGACCAGAAGTAAAGATGATACCATTTTGCTTGGAACATAATATCAGTCTATTGGCATATGGATCTATTTGTGGAGGGTTGATATCAGAGCGCTATCTGGGAAGAAAACTACCACCATCAATTACCGAGTTAAATACATTAAGCTTACGAAAGTACATGAAAATGATAGAGGCTTGGGGAGGATGGAATTTGTTTCAAGAGCTTTTATCAACTCTAAAGAGAATTGCACAAAAGTACAATGTAAGCATTGCAAATGTAGCAATGCGATATATTCTTGACAATTCAGCAGTAGCAGGCGTTATTATCGGTGTTAGACTTGGAATAGCTGAGCATAGAAACAATAATGCCCAGGTTTTCAACTTTTGTTTGGATAAATCTGATTATGATGATTTAGATGAGGTATGTGCAAAGTCGAATGACTTGTTTGAGAGAATTGGAGATTGTGGCGATGAATATAGGTGATTATTCTTTATTTTAATTACATATTGCCTGATCAAATACCAGCCATATTAATCATATTATAAAATGGGCGAAAAATATAGTGTGAAAAACAATTAGTGTGAAAAATAATTAACACTCCTCTGAGCCTGTTGTAGATACTGGTATAAACAGTTCACTTTCTGTTACTGTTTTTATTAGCTAGTTTCCTTCATTAAAATCAAATTTAGTCAAAGAATTAGAATCTTTTAAGATATTGCCAACTTGATATGCACAGACAAAAAACTAATCGGGGGTATCTTCAAATATATCATTTTTAACAGCTGTTTTTAGTTCTACGTCTAGTGTTTTATTGCTTTTGTCTATTGAGAAATAGGAATAATATTGGTCTTATGGAATATCTTTAAGGTCTAATGCTTATTATATACAAACATCTATTAAGATAAAATGAAACAATATCATAAAAGGTTTTATTTCTATGGAAAGACTGTTCCCGAATTATTGGATAAAATAAATGAATTTACAAAACAATATAGTGTAGGAAATATCTTTGATGTATCCATAATGGAAGTATTAGACAAACAAACAGAAACAGACGAAAAAAAATTCGATAAGACTGGTAGAATGGAGGATTTCGATAGAATAAAGATTAGTACTTTTGAATATTCCTATTATGCAATTGTTCTTATTTTAATAGAGGAATAGATGATAGGTTTAATTTGATACCAAATACTTAGCAAGTTTTTGTTAAAGATTTTACCTTGCCTACCTATCTGGTTTATTGACGTTACAAAGGATTATCAATTAGTCTTATTTTACTTTTCTAATATGAATTTAATAAATCGTTACAAGCAAGAATATTATTGAAAAGAGATTTTCATGATAATTCTTGAATAGTTATTGATTTATGGATATTAACATTGAAATATCTCTTTATAGACAATAAATTTATTATTTAAAATAACTATAAAGTATTATGGGAGCAGTATTTAGGGCAAAAGATTTTGGAAGCAATTACAAAAAGATCATCGATAATTCAATGAAAGATCTACAACCTGATGCTAAAGATGATGTCTATAAATTATTGAATACATGGGAAGGTACAGATTCAGAAGAAAAACTTAGGAAAATAATAGGCCCTGAAAGAATGGAAAAGTTATTGAAAGAAGTTAGAAAAAATCTAGATACTTTAAACGAGAATGAGAAAGAGGATTTAAAAAATATTTTCAAGGATTCTTTAACCTTTGATTAAGGAGAAGAGATTGTGATTTTCATAATTTACCATAAATTAGAATGGAATACACCCTTCTTCCTTTAGAAATTTTTTTAGACTAAAAAACTCTTAAATTTAATAAAATTGATTGATGTTTCCATCAAATAACGACATTCCTATGGATAGAGTCGGAAAAAATTTTTCAATTGTAGTTTTAATATTCCCTTTATTTTTTTTTAGATAAATTAATATAAATTGGCTTAATTGTTACATAGAAAAAGGATCCACAATCTTTTTAGAAATAATAATATTATTTAGTAATGCTATATTATTTTTCATAAGGAAAATAATAATGATTAAAACTAAATCAATTTATGGCTCAATTGAGAATTCAGATGGAACCAGAATTTTAATTTCTAGGTACTGGCCCAGAGGAATTAAAAAAGAAAATTTTGATAAATGGTATAAAGATTTATCACCTTCAAAGAATCTATTGATAGATTATAAAAAAGGAAAAATAGATTTTCAATTATTTGAGAAGTTATTTAGAAATGAAATAATAAAAAATAATAATGTAATAGAAATCTGTCAAAATATAGCAAAAGAGGCATATAATGGAAAAGAATGTACGTTGTTATGTTATGAGAAAGATGAGTCAAATTGTCATAGAAAATTAATACGAAAAATTTGCGAAGAGGAACTATTAAAATTAATTCAAGACGGAACAAACATTAAAAATTAGTTTAATATATGAATTTGCATTTATGATCAAATTATATAAAGAACAGTTATTTTATACCAAATCAGAGTTTTTACTGTATGTACTTTGACAAAGCAACAAGTTGATGTAATAAATAACAGATATACAAAAAATCGATATAATAATAAAAGATGATTTATTGATATATTACATTAGAAGAAAACAACTTTGAATAAGGTTTTTTATAATTAGTAATTTTACAAGTAAACTTTGTTTTTAAAATAGAAAAATGGTATAAAATCAAAGAATTTATTTATTATCTACTAATTTTGCTACCAGATTATATAATTTGTATACTGTTTTGGGGTATTTAAACTCTACAGCATCATAGTAGTGTTATTATTATAACTTCACATAGCAATATATTATAAATGTCATCACAAATCCCTTGTTAATATTATAGCTCTAAGTTTAATATGTATTTTAGTATTAAAATTATATTGATAAATGAATTAACAAATAAAGATGAGAATGATAATATATCCTTACGTTTTGAGATTCACAGATCTCTTGATGTAAACATATCAAATTCTAATTTAAACAAGCGGGAGTTTGATATTAAAGATGCAATACCTATTTCCTTGAATTTGGAAAGTTTTATTTTGATCAAAACACATTGTATACATGGTATTCTTCATATTTTTAAACTACCTGTAAGGAGTGAAATTAAATGGAAAATACAGGGTGGTTTAGCTAACGGTGCTTTCAAAATAGGAAATGGAATGGATGCAGAGTATTTTCCTCGGGATTCTGGTGATTCTGTAATTTTTTATCCACAGTTACAAAGTAGCAGTAAAAATCTAACCTACAAAAAAATTTGTATTGAATTAACAGTAAGACAACTAGGCTCACCTATCTTTAAAGATCTAGAATATCACTTCTTTGTTAATGTAAATATTTTGATTGCAAAGAAATTTCCAAGAAGAACTTTTAGAGCGAAGGTGTTTGTAAATAAGCAGGAAGATTTAGATAATGATAATGATAATAAAATAGGCAATTATATTCCAAAGTCTAATGCTATTGATTCTGATAATTCAAAGCCTACATTTGCAACCACTACTAAGAAAAAAGAAGAAGAAGGAAAAAATTATCGAGTATCATTTAAATCAATCAACAGTTGCGAAATTTGTGACCTATCACTTATATATAAAATTAAAAATAATACTCCTTATCTCTTTTCTATAAACGGCTTGAAAAGCTATTTGATAACATCTGACATTATCAAGGTTTCTGCAGAGAGTAATATCAAAAAAAGTATTAAAAATGATTATAGTTCTATAGTTTTAACTGGATCAAACTACAAAAAATATTTTATAGATAATCTGCAAATTCAACCAAAGATATTTTGGAAATCTAACGTTGGAGATCTTGTATATGGCAATTTAGGGCAATCCGTGATCTATTATACTCCTGATGAATCTGAATTATCAAAATCTCCTATTACAATAAGTTTGTATTTCCAATATGATCATAGTTTAGATTATTGTCAACAAGCGATTCTTTCAGATAATAAAAAGATTTGGATGTTAAGACAACCACCTTTGAGGCTCTTTTAATAATAATACAAGTATTTAATTTGTAATATTAGCGATATTATTCATTATACATACATTCATCTTAAGTATAGAATCATTATTTTTTAATGAAATTTTAAAATCTGATATATTTCTATAATAACATAACATTAATAATCTTAGTAATATCACCATTTTTCCCAATTAATCATTGTGAATTCAAATATTCTTTGGTATAGATATAGCATTCAGATTATAAATTCTCAACCAAACAATGTTAATCTGTAAAGGATGGATTAGTCAAAATAGTATGATTCTATTACATAGTATTTATCTTGTTGCTAACTTATTTTAGATGGTTAAAAAAATTACAATATACTAACTAATCTATTATTGATTAGAATGAATATATTTGTAATTTAATAAGGGATATCTATATAATTCAAAAATTTGTAGACCACTGTAATATCCATAGGAAAAGAAAGTAATATCAATGACAGACATTGTTAATATATAAAAAGCGAATAAAAGAATTCGACAACACTTCAACTAAATACTTTTTATTTTCTTTGTCAGATGATATTTGCTCAAGCTTGACTGTGCTCAATTACATGGGGTTAGAGTTTAATCATTCCTTTAACACACATTTATTTTACCAACAATCAGGCGATGCGAAAACACTATACTTTGCACAATATTCTGCGGATGTTTCAGAAGATGCACCTGTCATTGCATCATGAACTATAATAAAAATTAACATACCGATAAAAAACATTCCAAAACCACTAAATGCCCATTTTAATGCTTTTTCAAGAGAACTTTTTCTAGTTATTGTAGATAACATCATTAACTTTATACTGTATCTTGTTCTATATATTTATTCTAATACATTATTCGAAGTGAGAATCGTAGTATTCTAAAACAAAAATCTTTTTCTTTCAAATTATATTAAATACAAGACAGAGATTGCTTTTTCTGATGTTCCATATTCTTCATAGATATTAGAAATTCGTTTCTTAATTTGTAATTGGAAAAATTGGTAAACATAGTAAGCTATGAATTGTATAATAGTTATAGATATTTTGGCTGCTATTAAATTGGACTAATCCCCTATGAATAGTCTGATTTTTTTTGTTTATACCGTTATTCTCAAATAGAAATTGAATATTCTTTTTCATAGATGATTAACTTATAGTAGTTCTATTGTTATTAATTAAAAAACCGAATGCGAAATTCAAATTGATATATATTCTACTCTAATAATTTTTCTAAAAATTTATAAGATATTATTAAACTTAAAGAAAAGAGACTGACAAGACTAAAAATGGAAAACATTATTACTAAAATAAATGAAATAGCAGAATAATTATTTTCTTCATATTATTGGATATTTTGTTAATGTAATTAATCTTATAATTTATGACTTTTCTTTGTTTATACATAATAATAATAATAATGAAATATTTTTCTCTTAAATTAAACAACCATTCCTAAACTTGTTACACAATCTTATATTTCTTATAAAATTGATTTTTATTCTCAATTGTATGAACCAAAACTTATTTTAGAAAAGATACAAAGAGTTGAGCAAATCACGATGAAATGTTATACAATATTTTAACATTAAATAATAAAATAGATTCATTATTACAAAAGAAGTAACGATTTAGAAAAAGAGAATTAAATTTATAGTATCTAGGAATAATTATTTGAATATGGCAATTAGTTATATTGGAAAATGTGAAAATTGCGGCATAGAACACCCATCAATTTCTATTATGGTAAGAAAAGACAGAGGGGATGGAATAGGACCAAACGAATTTTGGTGTTTAATGTGTTTAGGCAATGAATTAGGGAAACACCAACAAGGAACCTAAATAATTAATAAATTAATTTTTCTTTCTTTTTCTTAAACAACTTTATATTATATTTTATCAATATTATTGAAAATGGCAGCAACAAGTTATGATGGAACATGTAAAAATTGTGGTTCCGATCTATCTGTTTGGATAGAAGTAAGAAGAAATATTGAGGGTGTACCAATCCCTGAAATTTGGTGTATAGATTGTATACGTGGTACAAAGAACAACAACAAATAACAAGAATCACTTTAGGAGAGAATTAAATTTTATTTCTTATTTTTCTTGTAGAATTAATACCAACATAATACATAGAGTATAAATAAACAAATCAAAGAATTTTATGTAAATTCATTGTATATTAAAGTAAAAATAGAAAAAACTTCTAATCGTAAATTTGAAGAAATTAAAGAGTTTGCCAATTTAGAAGATGCTATCAATTATTGTTATGATTTAAAAGAGAAAAATAGGTTGGAATTTGGGAAATAAAGTAAATGGTTTTTCCCAATCAAGCAGGTTTTGATTACGTATTAGAAATATCTGATTCTATTAGAAAGTAGAATAAATCGGTATTCTATGTTCAATTAATAGAATTATAAATTTTGTTTTTAATTATTAAATTTACAATTATATTCTATAACAAGATAAATAGAAACTTATATTCCTAGTTCAGATTAAAGATAAATTAAAATATGAAAATTGGATATTTATAGACACTTACAAATGTTTTATATTTAGATATTGATAAAGGAGAAAAAATTAAAAAGAAGTGTTCTATCATACACCTACGTTAGTACTTGATTAAACAACCTTAATACTATCTACAAGGAGATTTATTAAATAGGATTCACTTTTTCTTCCAGTTTTTTTTTGATAAAACTTACCTGACCGTTAATTTCCAAATAAGATAATTTAATTTCAGAGACATCGTCAGTACCACTCAGTCTCAAATATGATATAAATTCTTCACGTGAGATTCTAGCCTTTAATAGAGATTCATCTAAAATTTTACCATTTTCTACTAATAGTATTGGTTTGGCAACTATCATTTTACTAAATCTTCTATACTTTGTAGTTAAATAATCATACATCTTGAATATTGCTATTGCTACAATGATAACTGCATATCCTTGAGGTATAGAAGTCCCATTAGGATTTAACATTGGCTCACTAATTGCATTTCCTAATCCTAAGATTATTATTAATTCAATAGTGCTTAATTGACCTAAACCTTTGTTTCCAAGCCATTTTATTACAAATACAATTAGTAATGTAACAATTGTCGTTCTGAAAATAACTGCGAATATCGTATTGAAGTCTACGTTGAATGCATTCTTTACGATTTCTGATATTGCTAATTCTATGGCCATAACATATATGGTATGGAAATAGACTAGATTTATTATTTATTTAATATTATAAAAGCCATAGCCATCGTAGTAGGAGCCAATGATATGTAGAAGGCTATGGTATTCGAAAGTTCTCTGGAATGACGAGTTTTTTGTTTGTGAGTAAATATGAGTGTTAATTATATTATTTAATAATTAAAGATAATTTATTGGTTAAAGAAAAAACAAGCCATAACTCATTACTAATGAGTGATTTCAAAGAATTATCATAGTTGGTTTATTACTATTTATTTCTTGACGAGATAATAACCAATCAATCTTATTTTTCAAGTCTTTCAATAATACCGGTTTTATAAAACAATTTTTTCGATATAGATAATGCCTTTGCGCAATTCTTCCATGTAGTTAATATCAGCAGCAGTAGTAAAACACATTATTACTTTACCATCGATCTCTTTAATTCTGTGATATAATGTCATTCCATCCATCTTTGGCATTTTCTAGTCAATTATAATCAGACCGTGACTATTTTTTCTGAAGTTATTTATGGCTTCCATGGGATTGGTATATGCCTCTACACTATAGCCATTGTATTCTAAAAATATTGAAAATAAATTAGTAATGTCTTTATCATCATCAATTATCAATATTTTTGCTTTAGTTTTAGACGTTTGGCCTCCCTCTAGATTAGTAAGCAATATTATTTATTAGGATTAGAGACCATCAACGTCT